>JAUZNX010000020.1 GCA_030706745.1 Bacteroidota bacterium | reverse complement strand
CGACACTCCGGGGCAGGGACCTCGCATTAGGGCTAAAACGCGAGGCAGCATCGGCCCAAAACGAGCGGCTAATACCCGCTTAGTAAAGAGAAAAAAGTTGCCAAAAAAGAGAAAGGGCTCATAAGGATCTTCTAATTCCCGATCAGGAATAATCTCCACACTCAGGGTCAGTTATCTCGGGAAATGACACCAGCGACAAATTTCTCCCCTCCCGCTTGCGGGAGGGGCCGGGGGAGGGCGCGTCGGAAGCCTGTGCGGAGTCTTAGCGTGAGAAGGAAATGAAGATGTCCTGCGTAGCGACGAGGGAACGGTGCAAACCTACGGCGACCGATGCCGCTTCCTATTTTTGTATTGATTCTCTTCGTCGTGGCTTTGGTCGAGCAATAGAACGCAACACGATCGGGACCATGACTCACGAATCATGGACTTGATCAGTTCGGCACTGAACTCCGGAAAGCTCATATGGACCGTCACCTTCAACGAACCGTTCTCATATTGAGGATGGCTTCCTCGCTGGCCGGTGGTCACAAACCCATTCGCGCGGAGAATGGCAATCACCTCATCCGGCGTCAGCGGTGGGTATTTCTTATGCAAACCTCAGATGCGCCGACTGAGGGTCATAGATGGCATTCCTCGGCGCGGAGAGCCACCGAAAAAACCGTGTCAAAGCAAGACCGATGAGCCAGATAAATTGATAGGACAATGGTGCATTCTGGATGTAGGCGCTTCGTTGGAGCTCGTTGCGAGAAAAAGATCCGAAATAATTCGAAGCCATCATCCGAAGCGAAATGTTGTCCGCGGAGATTCCAAGGGGGAATCCTCGTGAAGAATTCGTCACTTCATCACATGACAGCCTTCGCACTTATACTCCTTCACTCCAAGCAGTGAGGCGGTGCGGGTCGCGACGCTATCGCGCATGAACCTGACGATGGCCGGCATCTTCTTTTCGAGTCTCTTCATCCCGGCTTCAGATCTTGGGAGCTTTGGCAACTTCTCATCCGGCATCTTGAACTCTCCGGTACGCGCGCCATTACCGTGGCACGTGACGCATTTCACAGTCGGAAATCGCTTGGCATCGAAAGCCGTGAACATTCGGGCGAATTCCGGCGTCAGAACATCGCGCATGTACTCTTTCTTTTCAGTGTGGCTCATGGCCTGATAGTTCACACTATCGGTCTGGGCTCGCAGGCCCGCCAAAGAAGAGTGCGCGCGAGTTGCAATCAATGATCCACTCGCGAGGAGCACGATAAGACTTGTCGGGATCAGCCACCGGAAATACGAACGCCCAGAATTCTTCATGCGCTCTGAACCGGCTTCTTAAATCGGAAGTTCTGTGCCCGCGTCGGGCGGGCGCCCCAAGGGGTCCTCCCCGCCTCGTATATTTGTACTCCAACACTCAAGACCAATCTCCATACGTGAAACGCACTCCCTTTTACCAGAAGCACATCGCGGCCGGCGGCAAGATCGTTGAATTTGCCGGTTACGAGATGCCCGTTCAATATTCAAAAGGTATCATCGCCGAGCACAAGGCCGTCCGCGAAGGCGCCGGCGGCGTCTTCGATGTCTCGCACATGGGCGAGTTCGATGTCGCCGGACCCGACGCACTCACCTTCCTCCAAACGCTGACGACGAACGATGTCAGCACGCTCGTCCCGGGTCAGGCGCAATATGGATGCCTGCCGAACGAGCACGGCACCATCCTCGACGATCTGATCATCTATTACATCGAACCCAACCACTACATGATCATCGTTAACGGCGCAACGATGGAAAAAGACTGGGCCTGGTTCAATAAGTACGCGCCGAAGTTCAATGTCAAGCTTAAGAATTTCACCGAAGAGACAGCGCTGCTCGCCATTCAGGGCAAAGGCGCGCAAACGGCGCTGCAATCGCTGACGAAAGTCGATCTGAGCAAGATTGAGTATTATCATTTCACCAGCGGCGAACTGGCCGGCGTGCAATGCGGCATCTCGCGAACGGGCTACACTGGCGAGCCCGGCTATGAGATTTGGTTTCCTCACGAGGGCAATGCCGATAAAGTGTGGGATGCGATCTTCGAAGCAGGCAAAGCCGTCGGCGGACTCGAACCAATCGGGCTCGGCGCCCGCGATACACTCCGTCTCGAAATGGGGTACTGCCTCTATGGTAATGATATCACCGAAGAGACGAACCCCCTCGAAGCCGGTTTGGGCTGGATCACAAAATTAAACAAGACGCCAGAGTGCCACGCATTCCCGGCGTTGCGCGAAATCAAAGAGCGCGGGCTCACGCGCAAACTGGTCGGACTCATCACGGACGAAAAAGGCGCGATCATGCGGCACGGCCACAAGATTGTCGATGAAAGCGGCTATACGATCGGCGAAATCACCAGCGGCAATCTTTCGCCGATGTTGAACCAGCCGATCGCCATGGGCTACGTCCCGACCGCGATGGCAAAGGACGGCACGGAAGTGCTGGTCGAAGTGCGGCCCGGCAAGCGCATCCGTGCCCGCGTCCAGAAGCCACCGTTTGTAAAGCCTGAAGTCAAAACGTCCTGACATAGTTTTCACGAAATAGAAGTTTTCTCTGGTTTTAGGGAATTATCAGAGAGAGAGAGAGAGATTACACCATTTTGAAAAGTAGTTTTCAAAATGGTGAAGGTTCTCAGCACTCTACTCGTCCTCACGCTGCTTGTTGCGGGATATTCACTATTTAATCACTCAAAAGCGTCAGGTCATGCCGCTACCGACGTGAAGATCGCGGTAGATTCAGCCGATGTTGATCTGGGAAAGTTAGAACAGGGCGATAGTGTCGGGTATACGTACCAAATCCATAACTCTGGTTCGGACACACTAAGAATTAGTGCCGTTAAGCCCTCTTGCGGATGCACTGACGCCCGGTTGAGCACCCACATAATCCCGCCATCATGTTCGGCCTCGCTGAAGGTGTTGTTTAGCTCGGTTGGTAAAGAGTTAGGACCTTATGCCAAAACGGTGTCGCTCATCTCGAACGCTACACCGAATCAGGAAATCTTGAGATTCCATGGATTGATTGTAATGCCAAGCAGACCGCACAACGCGGCAATGAGCATCCAGAATATCTTTTCGGGACGCTGCGCCGAATGCCATGTGAATCGAGGGCGCGGGCAGCTTGGAAAGACACTCTACGCGGCAGATTGTGCAATCTGCCATGGAGCGAGGGCGGAAGGGAAACCGGCGTCCGATTTAGTAACCTCGCAAAAAGAATTAGGCGAGACGTATCTCTTTCGGACGATTCTCGATGGGAAGCACGGGACAAACATGCCTGCGTTTGACTGGCAGAAGGGCGGCCCGTTAACGGCTCAGGAAATTAAGACACTCTGTCAATACATACGGATCGAACGATCGAATCGCTATTCAATGAAGTAGGACTTTTTAGACAGGAGACAATATATGAGAAACCCGCTTTTTATCGTTCTGCTTCTTGCCGGCGTAAGCGCCTGCAAGACCGAGCCACCACTATCTCCGGGCGGAAAGCATCAGCCGCTCTCGCTTGCTCCGGGGATGATCATAGCCGGTTCGGATACTATTTCGGGTGTAATGCTTTGCCAGTGCCTGATTACAGAAAATCCCCTCGGTGCCAGTAATGTGGCTGGCACTTATTGGACGAGATACACGACGATGGCGCAGTTCTTCGACACAACATCGACATTTCCTGTATCAGCTGGGGATGTTATGCTTAATGGGATTTCCATACCTGCTAGTGACAATCTCTACATCACAACGACTAATCAACCTTTTGCGACCTCTCACCACTGGCAAGTGGCCGGAAATACTTCCGGAACTGTTCCATCAATGGACACCACCGTCCAAGCGCCAAGTTTCTTTCATGTAACATATCCGAGGCCGATAATCGACACGGTTTCGAAGACCACCGGATTCTCATGTACCTACGGCAATCCCGGTACAGATTCGGTGGCTATTCAGATAGCCTATGATTCGGTTATGACGGGTGTAATTGATACTGGCATACATAATATGCGGCCAGACCCAGTCGACACCGTGGTTCCAAATACGGGTTCCTTTTTCGTTGGTTCTGCAATGCTTGCTGCATTCCCGAGTTCGGGCGTCATTCAGATCTTTATTGCAGCCTACAATTACAAGAGGATTTACGTAGCGAGCAAAGAATATGTCGTGGCTGCGGTTAGTCGAGCGCGCACGTATGGTATTATCAAGAACTAATTGGGGAGGGATTTATGAAGAACATGTTCTCTATGTGGTATTCAAGGAAAGTAACACGAGTTCTTGTGGTATCGATGTTATTAGCATTGACCACAACGGGTTACGAATGTAGCGAATCCTCTACCACCACAACGGGCGGCGGCACCCCGCCGCCGCCGCCATGTCCTCCACCTTGCAAAGCACACCTCTATGTCGGCGGTTGCGGCTATACTTCTCCCACGCACGTGGAAGAAGAGCCAGTTCCTCAGCCGCATATAACGAGCGGCGGTCCTAAATATCGTTCCGATATTATCGAAGTTGAGAGTGCTGACCCTTTAGACCCGAAGCCGAACACAGTTGATGCGAATGGGAATATAACTTATACCGTGACTTGTGGTTCGCTTACCGAGCTCGATGTTTTCGTATATGAGAGCGACCCCACCTGTCCTCCAGGCCAAGTCCGTTATCACATTATCGATGCAGTGCTTACTTCAAGTGGATGTGATAGGGTAGCTCATGATTACCATGATGAAGATTGTGGAATCAATGCTGGTTGCGTCATACATCCTTGGTAGTTGAGAAGTGCACCAATGATACGTTCCGCTTATCGAGAACCGTATCCAGGTTTCACATCGTTTAACGCTATGTGAAACAATTGGCAGGTCTCAAGCTCGATAAGGTTACAATGCGCTTCGGCGGACTGACCGCCGTGGGCAATCTCGATGCCGAGATTGGTCCGCACGATCTCGTCGGACTCATCGGTCCGAACGGCGCTGGCAAGACGACCGTCTTCAACGTCATCACGGGCGTCTACGAGCCGACCGAAGGCGATGTGCTGTTCGATGGCCTGCGCCTGAACGGACTTCGTCCACACACGATCGGCCACCGCGGAATTGCGCGGACGTTTCAGAATATTCGGCTCTTTCGCGGGATGTCGGTTTTCGATAACATTCGCGTATCGCTGACGCCCCGCACCAAGTTCGGCCACTGGCGCTCGATGCTCCGCATCGGCAGCTTCTACTCGAACGAGCGGCGGGTTGCCCTACGGGTGGAGGAATTGCTCGATCTGTTTCAGCTCCGCCATGCGCGCGATGAACTTGCGACGAGTTTACCGTATGGCGATCAGCGCCGTTTGGAAATCGTCCGCGCGCTCGCCACGGAGCCGAAGCTGCTCTTGCTCGATGAGCCCGCCGCCGGAATGAACATGGTCGAGAAGCAAAACCTGATGCGGCTCATCCGGCAACTTCGCGAGCAATTCTCAATTGCGATCTTACTCATCGAGCACGACATGTCGCTCGTCATGGGAATCTGCGAGCGGATTTACGTCCTCGATTACGGTCTCAAGATCGCCCATGGTTCACCGCTCGAAATCCGCAACGATCCGAAGGTGATCGAAGCCTATCTCGGCGAAGTAACAGAGTAGTAATGACAAATGGCGAATAAGGGACAAGGTCTTTTCATTTGTCATTCGTCATTCGTTATTCGTCATTTGGACTGGATTGTTCGTCTCACAACCCTCCTATTTGCGGCCGCGCTCGCCTACGAGCCGCTCTATCATCTGTTCCGTGGTTCGCTTGCCTTCTCCGTCTTCCCGCAGGATGATTTCTACTACTATTATCTCACGGCGAAGAATATCGCGTTGCACGGCTTCTCGTCGTTCGATGGCATCGTACCGACTAACGGCTATCATCCGCTGTGGCTGTGGGTGCTTTCGGCAGTTTCGTTTGTTGTTCGCAGCAACGATCGCTCCTTCTTCATCGCGCTCGAAGGCATCCAGATCATCTCCGCCATGGTCAGTGCAGAGTTGCTCATGCGATTGCTCTCGCGGCTATTCACGCCATCGAGTTGGCTCTATGTGGTTAGCTTAGGCGCGGCCGTTCTCGAAACAGTGCTCATCTTCACCGGGATGGAAACAGTACTCGCCATCCCCTTGCTGTTACTCTTCGCATGGATGGTGATGAACGCGATGGAACAAATGGACCGGCGCAGCTTGCTCCTCGCCGGGTTTATCGGATCGCTCCTCGTGCTGGCGCGACTGGACACGGTGATTGCCGTTGGGCTGGCGCTCGTGCTTCTATTCCAATCGCGAGTCTTACCAAGGTACTTGGCCTGGTTTGTTTTTGGATTGGTGCCGGTGGTTTTGTATCTCCTTTCGGACTTTGTGTTTTATGGCGATCTCATTCCGGTCAGCGCACAAGTAAAGCAATTGCCCGGCGGCTTCCGATTTAGCTTCCGCGCCATCGAAGCGATCGGGACGCCGCGCGGCTCGCTCTATTTCCTGACAACGATAATCGGCTTCGTGCTCGCGCTTTGGGCGTGGAAAAAGCCGAATGCGCGTAGTGGTGTGCGTCTTCTGTTGGTCGCGTTTCCAATTCTGTTTACACTTCTACTGGCATTGCGGGTGACGTGGAGCAGTTACCTCTGGTATTTTTATCCCTTTCCAATTTCAACGGCGGTCGCTCTGCTGTTGCTTCGGGAGCAGTGGACCAAGTGGACACGATGGACCGAGTGGTCGGGAATCGCGGCTCTGGGACTCATCATTATCTTCTCCGCTCTCTTTCTGGTTCGAGACATTCCCATGATGACAACGAATTTCCGCCTGCCGCCTCAGCACCCGTATCTTCACGCGCTTGGCATCCAGCCCTTCACCGAATCGCATCCCGGCCGCTATGCAATGGGCGATCGCGCTGGCATCACGGCGTTCATGACCCATCAGCCGATGCTACAACTCGAAGGGTTAGCTGCCGATGAGGCGATGGTCGATTCCATTCGCGGTCGTGCCGACCTCCTTTCCGTCCTGCGACGGTATGGCGTCCAATACTACATTGTCTCATACCCACTTCGTGAGTTTCACGAATCTGCCATGCTGTGGGATCTCGTCGAACCACACGAACAGCAGATCCAGCCGTATGTCCCGCGAATGCGTGGGAGGTTCTATGCACCGGACGTTTTTCGGTATCCGGGGTATCCGGCACCGGCCGAAGCATCCACGTCCGATTCGGCGGTTTGGATTACGCGTATTCTCGACATTTCTCATGCCATCGAGTACACTCCGATGGAAGGAAAGTAACCGCCTCAGGTGTTTGTGATTTCCGCAACCATGCTAACAGTCCAGGACCTGCACGTTTCCTACGGCGAGATCAAAGCGATCCGCGGCATCTCGCTCGAGGTGCCTGATGGCTCGATCGTCACGCTCATCGGCGCGAATGGCGCTGGCAAAACCACGTTGCTGCGAACGATCTCGGGTCTCCTGAAGGCCAAGAGCGGTTCGATCGCATGGAACGGCAAGAATATTACCAACTGCCCGCCGCACGATGTCGTCAAGCTCGGCATCGCACATGCACCTGAAGGGCGAATGATCTTTGCCAACCTGACAGTACTCGAGAACCTTCGCATGGGTGCATTCCTCAGAAAGGACCGAGAGGAAATCGCGCGCGATCTGGAATTCTCCTATACCATTTTTCCGCGACTCAAAGAGCGACTCTGGCAACCGGGCGGCACGCTCTCCGGTGGCGAGCAACAAATGCTGGCCATCGCCCGCGCGCTTATGTCCAAGCCGAAAATGCTCCTGCTCGATGAGCCCTCACTTGGCATCGCGCCGATTCTAGTCCGAACGATCTTCGAGAAGATCAAGGAAATCAACCGTGAGCTTGGCGTTACAGTGCTACTCGTCGAGCAAAATGCGAACCTTGCACTGGCCATCGCGCACACGGCATACGTGATCGAGACCGGCAAGATTGTCCTGAGCGGTCCCGCGCGCGAACTTGCAGAGAATGAAGAAGTCAAGCATGCCTATTTAGGGACGGGGTAACATAACCTATCTCGCAGTGAGCAACTTGCAAACAAAAGGATTGCCATTTATCATACCACGGGCAATTACTATACTCGAACTGAAGGGAGCGGAACAAAGGGGAATATCATGGAACCCGGGTGGAACTGATAATGCAAGCGTCTTGAATCGACGGCCCAGAATGTCATTGACATCAATTGAAATACTACTTTCATTATTTGAATAAAGTCTCAGATTGATGGTCCCCTGCGATTCGAATAATGAGGCCTGTACCTTTTGCACTATTGATGTATTCACCATTTCGAGCCCATGTTCAAAGACACCACGATGGACCCCATCCCCTGCAGACACATAAAGAGTATCACCGTCAGCTGCTATGTCAAAGACTTGGGCTGAGCCCATGCCTAAGGTATCGGGCAACCAAGAGTCCCCGTAATCCGTCGATTCGTATACGCCTTTGTCGGTACAAGCGAAAGTATGGGTTCGGGTAAAAAGCATATTCGATGCGAACGTTACGGGGATTGGAAGGTACTTCGTAACAATATGGCCTGCCGTATTCACCCAACTCTGCAATCCATTCATTATGAGATACAACCTTTCGTCGTATCGAACAGGGATGTAGGCAGATGGACCAATGACACTTGAGTAATGCCAAGATACAGCCGCATCGGTAGTTGCTTGAAGCCCGCAGTTTGTTCCATCCCAAATAGTGTCGGAAGAAAAGACGGCACCACTAACTCCGCTCTGACAATAATACTCGTTGTACTTCCATGAGAGACCTGAATCTTCGCTTACAAACCACCCTTGCTCGCCACCGGCCAGAAGTGATTTTCCGATTACACCAAATGTTTCGATTAACTCGTGGCCAGGTCCCTTCCAGCCGTAAATAAGACTCCATGTATCACCATCATCAGAACTATAATAGACTTCTGGGTCAATCGCGGCAAAGACATGCCCCTGCCCCCAATAAAGCTGATTAACACTATAATTTGAAGGTGAGACCCAGACTTGCGACCAATTTCTCCCCCCGTCTATTGATCGGAAAGTCCCACATTGGAGCCCCGAAGCAAAGAGCGTGTGGTTATGAAGCAGCAACCGCGCAGTGCGAATGTTATTCAAACTGTAATTTGATTCCTGCCAAGACTTTCCTGTGTCGTTACTTCGTAAAACCCCTTGACCATATGTTGACGCGATAATTATATGCTTCACCATTCCAATTGCCATGACACCCCGTGTCGCAAGTTTGGCACACTGCTCCTGCCAATCACTACCACCATTGGAGCTAATCCAGAAAGAACTGTCTTGCTTGCAAACTGCCACCACCAATTCGTTCGCAGCCATATAAGCGATCTGATCGCAATTCAGTCCTGACCATGTCATCCCAGCGTCAGTCGTTTTTACAAGGCTTGAACCCGCTCTTGCATACACGGTATCGCCGACACCAATCAATGAGACAATTGGGAAGTTTGAAAGCCCGACCGAGCTTCGAACCCACTGGCTACCACCATTCGTACTTTGATATACACCCGTATCAGTACTTACAAGCAACGAATTTCGTGTCGTCGTTACGCCCCTCAGAGTCCAAAGTACGGTATCAAACCGAACGTAAAAGTATTTATGGGTTTGATCCCAGACGGTATCATTCACGGCCTTTCGTGGTAATCCACGGGACACATCCTGCCATGACCGTCCTGAATCGACGCTCTTGAAAACACCGGAGCCGCCGCCATCAATCGAAAATAGAGTGTCATGGATCGGATAGAACCCAGCAAGCACAGATGATAAATCTTCTCCCCGTTGTTGCTTCCAAGTCCCTCCTTTGTCACTGCTGATATAAATCTTCCCCCACCAGTCTTCCGCTAAAATCAAATTCCCAAGATTCGCAAACGCCTCGGCATGACCTCCATCCTGAAAGATCCCTGTGAGTTCTGCCCAAGTTTGACCCGTGTCAGTGCTGCGATATACCCGATTGCCTCCATCAATGCTATGTCTGTCTTCTGAGACGAATATCAGTCCACTTCTCAAGGTCCAAGCATTTGAAAGAAGTCCGCCTCCAGGCCCCGAGGTTCGCTCCCAGCGAATCGTCTGAGCAGAAGCGTGCAAACCAGCCGTTAGCAATCCCACTACCGTTAGGATGAAGCCTCTTAAGAGTGATTTCATGGAGATTCTGAACCACACATAAAACTGGAGAATTGCATGGGGATGCAATTTTGACCTCGGCGTCGCTCAATTCGAAGCTAATTCAAGATACATTCTGTTCGGGGCAAAGCCTTTAGCGCTACAAATACCTAATGCCAGCTAACTATCATTCCAACGAGAGCTTTGACGGGTTTATCGCCATGGCCCACGCCTACGGGCCGCGCATTCTCTCGGCCGTCCTTGGTGGCGGCCTGATCGGCGCGGAGAATCAGGTCTATGGCAAAGCCGCAGGGCTTCGGACAAGCCTGCTCGTAACGCTCGCCGGTTGCGTGATCACAATCGTCTCGATCGAGACTTCGGTACTCTTCGGCGGTGAGCCCGGTCGTATCACCGCGCAAATTCTCACCGGGATCGGCTTTATCGGCGGCGGTGTGATTTTGCAGCAGCGCGGCAAGATTCACGGGATCACAACGGCGGCATCCATTTTCGTTTCGGCGGGTATCGGTATCGTTGCCGGTTCAGGATTTATCTTTAGTGCCGTCGCAATCGCGCTGATTGCATTCGTGATTCTTCTCCTCCTGCGTCCCGTCGATTACTTCATCGACCGCTACCCACCGTTCCTTCGTCTGCGTGAGATCGATCGCGAAGCGTTCAAGGCCAGACTTCGCCGTAAGGAAGTCAAAAAGGTGGCGAAAGAGATCGCGCCAGACGAACAAGTCTGATCGTGTGTATCGGCGAGTTTTACTCGCCGCCCCCCATACTGCAACTGGCCACTATCCGAATAGCGTTCTGCCTGCCTCATGGCAGAACCCTTAGCAAAAGCATATTCCCCGAACGCCGTCGAAAAAACATGGTACGAGCGATGGGAACAATATCATCTATTTGATGCGAACCGCGCGGAGCTAAATCCGCAGGACCCGACCGGACGCCGCGCGGTCGATATGCCGCCATTCGTCGTGGTCATTCCACCCCCGAATGTAACGGGCATTCTGCACATGGGCCACGCGCTGAATAATTCGATTCAGGACGTCTATGTCCGCCTGAACCGGATGCTGGGCCATGAAGCACTCTGGATGCCCGGCACCGATCACGCCGGTATCGCCACGCAGACGAAGATCGAACGCGAGATGCGGGCCGAGGGGCTCACGCGGCACGACCTGGGACGCGAGAAATTCGTCGAGCGCGTCTGGGAGTGGAAAGAAAAATACGGCGGGATCATTCTCGATCAGCTCCGTGCACTCGGGTGCTCCTGCGATTGGCGCCGCACCCGTTTTACAATGGACCCGGCGTACTATGAAGCTGTGATCGAGTGCTTCGTCCGTCTCCACGAGAAAGGACTGATCTATCGCGGCAAGCGAATCATCAATTGGTCGCCACTCGCGCAGTCTGCGCTTTCCGATGAAGAGGTTATACACAAGGAAACCCAGGGCAAGCTCTACTTCTTCCGTTATCCCATCGTCGGTTCACGTGATGGCGAGCCGGAATATCTGACGATTGCGACAACGCGTCCCGAGACAATGCTCGGCGATGTGGCCGTGGCTGTCAATCCCGACGACGACCGCTACAAGCACCTCGTGGGCCGCACGTTGGTCCTGCCTCTGGTCGAGCGCGAGATTCCGATCATCGCGGATGCCTATGTGGACAAAGAATTCGGTACTGGCTGCGTCAAGATCACACCGGCGCACGACGTGAATGATTTCGAGATTGGTTTGCGGCACAACCTCGCGCAGATCAACGTGATGGACACGCACGGTGTCATCAACGAGAACGGCGGACGCTTTGCCGGACTCGACCGGTTCGATGCCCGAAAGCGTGTCGTCGAAGAACTGCAACTACTCGGTCTGGTCGAAAAGATCGAGAACTATACGCACTCCGTCGGTTATTCGGAGCGTGGCGGCGAGATGGTCGAGCCATATCTCTCGGACCAGTGGTTCGTGAGCATGAAACCGCTCGCGGAACCCGCGTTGAGAGTAGTGGACGAGGGGCTCGTGCACCTGCATCCCGAGCGATGGGTCACCACGTATCGCCACTGGATGACGAACATCCGAGATTGGTGTATCTCGCGGCAGCTCTGGTGGGGCCACCGGATACCCGCGTGGTATGCGGAGACCGGCGAGATTTTTGTTGGCCGCAATGAACCGGAAGCACGCGCGAAAGCTACCGCAGCCGGTTACACTGGCCCGCTCGTGCAAGATCCAGATGTGCTCGATACGTGGTTCTCGTCATGGCTCTGGCCGATGGCGACGCTCGGCTGGCCCGAAGCGACACCGGACCTGATCGAGTTCTATCCGACTTCGCTGCTCTCGACCGGCTTCGAGATTATCTTCTTCTGGGTCGCGCGGATGATCATGGCCGGCATCGAGTTCATGCCGTCGATTCCAATGAAAGACGGCTCGCCGCGAACCGAACTGAAGGACTTGATCCCCTTCCGCGACGTCTATTTCCACAACATCGTGCGCGATTTGGATGGCCGCAAGATGTCGAAATCGCTCGGCAACTCGCCGGACTTGCTCGAACTCCTCGCGCGCTATGGCACCGACGCCGTGCGGTTTTCGCTGCTCTATCTCGCACCGCTTGGTCAGGACATTCGCTTTGCCGAAGCCTCCTGCGAGATTGGCCGCAACTTCGCGAACAAACTTTGGAATGCGACGCGCTTCGTCATCATGAAGCGCGATGAATATCAGGCGAAGCTACCGGCCACTACGGAGTTTGAATCGGAAGCAGCGGATAGTGGAAAGAGGATAGTGGACAGTGTTAAGCGATCCACTCCCCATTCTCCATTATCCACTATCCACTATCCACTATCCACTTTATCGGACAAGTGGATCATTAGCCGCGCCAACCGTGCCGCGCGTGATATCCGCAAGGCTTTCGATAACTACGAGATCAACGAGGCGACGAAAGTCCTCTACGATTTCGTTTGGGGCGATTTCTGCGATTGGTACCTTGAGATCGTCAAACTTCAACCGGATTCGGTGCCGCTGGCGGTTGAAATTTTGGAGGGCATCCTCCGTTTGTTGCATCCGATCATGCCGTTTGTCACTGAAGAACTTTGGCATGCACTGACCGGCGTGCCGGAAGACGTGCTGCTCGGCCGCGACGATTACATCACGCCAGATACGTATAAGATCGATGACGAAGCGGAACGGGAGTTCTTGCTCGTTCAGAAGACAGTCGAGGCAGCGCGGCTGATTCGCTCCACGCTCAATCTTCCTCCATCGGCCTCGGCATCGATCGTGGTTCAAGCCCGAAATGCCGAAGGTCTGCGGGCCCTCCAATCGTGCTCGCATATCATCGAGCGGCTGGCACGTGCCAGTGAACTGACGATTGAAGCCGAGGGTACCGAGTATTCGTCACGCGAGTATACCAGCGAACTCGTCGGTGGTGATGCGCGTGTATTTGTGAAGCAACCAACGGTATCTGTCGCCGACCGCGCCAAAGAGCACGAACGGCTCTCGAAGGAGCTCGTCCGGGTCCGATCTCAATTCGAGCAGGTAACCGCGAAGCTTTCAAATGATGGGTTTCTTGCGCGCGCGCCCGAACAGGTCGTGCTGAAGGAGCGGGAGAAGCAATCAAACTATGCAGATCAGATTGAAAAGCTCGAAGGAAGCCTAAAAGAGCTCGCATAGATTATTCTCGCGTGATTTCCAAATACCGCTTGTGTTAAGAAACGGATTCATTCGATGAAAATCCGAACTCATGCTTAGTCATGAGCGTTTTTCGGCCACGTCAATGGATGCAGTGCCCCACAATCTGCAAAGAACTTCTTTGCGAAGTTCGGTCCGTTTTTAAGCCGCATTTGCCAATAATTGAATGTTCGAACACTTGCGTAAGCTGCAGGGATGTGTCATTGCTTTGTTTTTAATCATCCTGGCTCCCACACTTCGGGCGCAGCAACAGGATTACTATGCATTTGTCCGAGCCGACTGGCATCTAGCCGGCATTGCCGAGTATCAATCGGACTGGCGCGGCGCCATCGAATACTACCAACAGGCCGTCGAACATAGTGCTTCTCTTCCGCTGGTTGTTCGGGAGTGGTATCGAGGAACCGCAGAGTATGGCATTGCTCGCTGTTCTGCCCGCATCCATGAGGATTCGGCGTCACGGACACACCTCGATCGCGCATTTCATCACCATTTTTGGAATTCCCCGCTGATTCGACTCGACAGTCTGCTGGTCTCCGCTTGCGGTTCGACATGGCTTGATAGTGAATCGCAGTTTTGGGCTACCGTCTGCGCCGAGGAACGTCCGACGTGGCATGCGCAGCCGCCATTGATCTACTATCCGAATGGCTACGACTCAACAGACCGGTGGCCGCTAATCATCGCGATGCATGGTGGCAATGGCAACTACGAAAGTTTTGCAGAGCGATGGCCTGAAATGGCAAATCTGCTGAAGGCTGTCATCGTTGTTCCGGCGGGTATTATTCGCGAGTCCGAAATCACGAATTCCTGGGGCTCGAATATGGACGCAATCGAAGGACCGATTCTCAAGATCGCGAGTGATTTCACACACGCGCATCGTGTCGATGCTTCGCAAGTGTATCTCACAGGCTTTTCGCAGGGCGCACAGGCGTCCATTGAACTCACGCTTCGGCATCCCGATATTTTTCACGGCGCAATTGCGATGTCCGGCTTCACGTCCGATCCACCGAACGACAGCGCGCTTGCGGTTGCCCGCGCCAGAGGTGTTCGTATCTATGCCATCAGTGGCGAGTATGAGGATCCGACATTTCACGCACAAATCCAAGGCATCCACGATCTGTGCGCAAAAGGCGGGATTCCGTTCGATCTCACCATCGTCCCTGGTATGATCCACGAAGTCCCACTAGATCTTCGTACAAAATTTCTTGCCGGATGGAATTGGGTTCGGCCGCCAGCGCAGGCTGCCGTTCATCGAGGAGAATAGCCTGCGGCATATAGGCTACAAACTTTTGCTTACGAAAGCCGATCGATGACACGCTTGAGTTTCTCGCGAACTTCCGTCGCGATCGGCATCAGCGCTTCGTTTTGTACTGCGGCCATCGATGCAATGGGATCGACGGCTATAACTTCGACCTGACCCGGAGCAAGTTCTTGCACTACGACATTGCACGGCAGCATCGTCCCGATCTTATCTTCGGCCGATAACGCACGATGCGCAAAGGCAGGATTGCAGGCGCCAAGTATGCGGTACGGTCGAAAATCCACGTCCAGTTTCTTCTTGAGCGTTGCCGCGACATCGATCTCGGTAAGGACACCGAATCCTTCGGTGGCCAGGCCAGCCGTCGCGCGCGCAATTGCATCATCGAACGTCGTGTGAAGTGTTTTTGAAAAATAGTAATCCATCTTCGTATCTCGTGTGGTGATAGAGAATGGTATAGCGAACTGCCGCCACCATTGTTCCAATGGCACTCAAGAAGTCTATCGCAGCAGCCACACCTCGCAGGGATATGGCCCACGAGCAAATTGAGTGACGAGCGAATCTGAAGAAGTAATCAGTGATGGCTCGCCGTGAAACAGCTTCAGATCCAACTCCGATTGAAGAAAGAGATACGAGTTCGGCTGTTGACGCATCGCGGCAAGGACTTGCGGCAGCATTGTGGAATCCTCCAAATAGGCATGGCGAATATCGCGCCGGCCCAGCACTTCGAGTACGTGATATACAAACCCACCATCGAACGTGTACTGCGAACGCAATTTCGTCGCATCGTCTTTCGGTGTCAGCAGGTTTTGGTGCTCGATACCGTGAAGACTATAGACACACACGGCAAAGAGCGAATTCTGGGGCAAATTCTTTGCGCTCCATGTAAGTGCATCGTTGGCATTCTGCCGCACATCGCGAACATCGCGCAGCATCTGCTCTTCGGCCTTCAGTTTTGGGACTGCTGCGACAATAACAAACACACCGAGCACCGCGAACAACGAAGCGAACACGATGCGAGCGCGAGGATTTCGCACAGTCTTGAGTTTCCCCGCCACTTCTTCCACCCACACGGACCAGGCCCATCCGCCAATAATGATGGAAAGAATCGCCACTTCTGTAAGCTGCGTCTTGACAAGCTGCACCGTGAAGAGGAGCGCGCCCACCGCCAACATCAAGCAGAGAACGAACGGCAGAAGTCGCCGGGCGCGCGCTTGCTCGGGATTGGGTCGGATAGCAAGCCACATAAGTATGAAGAATAATAGCGGGACGGCGACCAGCACATTAGTGAACACAAGAAGCGCGGCAACGACCGCCATCACACTGAGCGAGAGAAAATCCATGAGAGAAACCCCACGCCCAAATTTCCCAACGAACTCACGTAACGCAATAAAGACGATAGGAAAGAAAATGAGCAGTCGAGGCGCAATTGCGAGATAGACCGCGCTATAATAGTTGATTCGCTCTCGCACGGCCTCGCCAATTCCCGGCGCGGAAAGCGAAAGAAATCGATTGCCACGTGTCGGAGAATTGCTGAGAATAAAGACGGTCACTACAAGAAGGACGGAATATGCGACAAACGCAGGCCATCTTGTCCAACCGGTCCATTTGGTCCATGCACGTTCATCCACGATGGCCCAGATCAGGACCACATGTACCAGCACAACCGCCGGCTCTTTCGAAAGTACCGCGAACGTGCCGAGCAGCATCGCCAGGAGCCAATAGGTCAATTGGCCTTCGCGCAGCCCTCGCAAGCCAAAGTACCACGCCGGAGCGGTGAAGACAAGCTCCAATCCATACGTTAGATCGCTGTACCAGAAAAAAACATTCAGGATCGTGGCAAAGGCGACTGGATAGAGCAGCACCGAAACTTCGAGCGCGTACCAGCGCCCGGCAATGTAACGAGCGGTCAGCCCGACGAACGCAAGCCCTATGATGAGCATCGAGCAAAGCTTCAGGTGCCACCAAAACGGATGAGCCCAGCCGGCAACATGGGTCAAGCCGTATGCCGCAAGCGCGAACATCGGCCGGTAGCTATTGACAAGCTGTCCCTTGATTGGATCGAATGCATCCCACCAGTGGTGCGCCAGCGACCACTCCATCAGCAGGATGTCGTCCAAACGGAATGGCATCCGATAGCGCGTCGTAAAC
The DNA here is from genome assembly GCA_030706745.1 of Bacteroidota bacterium. Classification (NCBI taxonomy): domain Bacteria; kingdom Pseudomonadati; phylum Bacteroidota; species Bacteroidota bacterium. Next base: position 31,328 of record JAUZNX010000020.1, on the reverse strand, counting down.
AGCCCGATCACGGCAAGGCCGAATGCAGCGAGAAGGAGATCGAAAGTGCGGCGCATTCGCAAAGTTACGAACATTAGGAATCTCCGAGTGACTAATCACAATATCGTGCGCCCCTCCCGCAAGCGGGAGGGGAGATTGTGTTTAGTCTTTCCTCCCTGCAAGGGGGATGGAAGGTTCGATGACAAGCCGTTCAGGAACGTTCGTCATTCGTAATTCGTCATTTGTCATTGAACTGGGGATGCACTGGTTTCGACGGGGGATAATCCGCTGAAGTCGCGTGTGAGCAATCACATGCAGGTGCGCACCGAGTGGCGCCGGGAACGCTCGTGAATTATCGCAAGATGATTCTGACTCAAACTCGCGGCAACAAACAATTGCGAACTCTTATAGCTACGCAATGGCTGCCTAAGCTCCTTTAGAGTAATCTAAGGTTGATGCTGCTATTCCACCTATCGGTGGGAGGGCGCCCGTCGCACCGGGTCTTTGGACTTGGCAGATTCGGATGCGGTGTAAACCGGATGAGCAATCATCCGCCAGGTCTCTTCGCGCATGAGTGCTCTTCGCTTGCGCAGAAGTAATAAGGAGGGGCGATGATGATCGGTCGGGGGTCTCCTGCTATGGCCGGACGTCATCTAACTAATCAGGGGACTATGTGCGTAGTACCCTTCGGTTGAATTCTTCGGACAGGGGTTCGACTCCCCTCATCTCCACGGAAACAGAACCGGGATTTGTGGGATGCTTTGGATGGACGGGATTCAGATCCCAAACGTCTTGAACATCTCACGAATCCCGGTTCTGATTTTAGGCATGTGCCGGAACGCGCTCGCTGAAGAGTTCGAGCATGGCCTCATTGAAGGCATGAATGTCTGAAGGCTGCCGAGAAGATACCCAATTGCGGTCGCGAATAACCTCAGTATCCTCATACTTTCCACCGGCATTGATGATATCGTCTTTGATCGTGTGGAATCCGGTAAGCCGACGGTCCTTCACCAGACCAGCGGAAATCAAGACCCAAGGTGCGTGACAGATGAACGCAATCGGCTTTCCTTCTTGGTTCATTCTTCGCACGAATTCGAGCGCCCGTTTCTCCGTCCGGAGCCGATCTGCATTCAATGCGCCGCCGGGCAGCAGGAGTGCGTCGAACTCATCCGGATTGGCTTCATCGAGGGTCTGGTCCACCGGAAAATCATCTCCCGCCTGATCGTGACGGAATCCCCTTACCCATTCAGGTTTCGGTGCGATTAGGAAAGTATCCGCTCCCGCGTTATCGAGCGCTTCGCGCGGACCGGTAAGTTCGGACTCTTCAAAATTGTCGGTGACGATAATTGCCACGCTCATGCCGGTGAGGTCTGATTGTGCCATAGACTTTCTACGTTATTGTTGAGTGAATTATGAACGGTTCGCTGTCCGACCGGACATTCTCTCGCACCGCAAAGAGTGCACCGGTCCGTTGAGCAGCTGGTCACGATGCGCCTTGTCACCACAATCTGCTGCGCAGTCATTGCCGATTCTTTGGTGGGTGGTGTTTGTTTTTGCGAAGGAAACCTGGATTCAAGTGTTTAACCGCCGAATATTTTCATTTTGAACACACAATTCTCCGGCCATACTCAACTCCGCCGTATTTTTGAAACTGTGAATAGGATAATCAGGTCAATTGCCGCCATCGGTCTGTTCATTTTTATTGCCGGGCCCAGCTCTGCTCAACAATCCGAAGACGTGCATGCCGCAGGCTCGAATCTGCTTCGCATCGGTGACGGCTCGACGACTGATGCGGCAGGACATTCCAACGAAAAGCATTATTTAGAAGAGATTGCGAACGCGCGACTTTTCTATCAGTATTTTTCCGTCGGGCTTCGGTATGAGATGGACGACCCTAGCGAAGTTGGCCGCTCGTATCAAGACCGAAATTTCCGCCGTCGGTGGATCACCTATCGAAAGGACAATCTGGACCTTCAGGCCGGTGATGTCAGTGCATTATTCGGTCGCGGCCTTGCGGTCAATCTCTTCGAATCCCGTCCACTGAATTATGATTCGTGGTTGGATGGTGTGTTCGGAAAAACCGAATTCAAGATCCCGAAGGAATGGGTCGATCTTGATATGTCTGTCGCTGTGCGCGGTGTGGGTGGCATCGAGAATTTCTATCCTGTACCGATCTCGACCGGTTCGACGCTTTCGCAGGCAGACACGCTGCCGGTCAAAATCTCGGCTCGCGCGGTGAACGGCGAATTTAGCTTCTTCAAGCACAAACTTACACTTGGTGCGGTGTTCCTCCAGGCCTTTGCAACTGGCGATCTCATTTCACAGGGCCTGACCGAATCCCGCGAGGTCAACCAACCCGATTTTTATGCCGACCTGAACTCGGGTGAGTTCGAAGGATATCTCGAATGGACTGAGAACCGAACCCATGTTAGCGAAATCTATGGCTCAGCAGTCGATACCAGTCACACGGGGCATGCCATGTATGGCTCGCTAAGCTACTCAAACGCGAATTTCGGATTGACGCTTGAATACAAGAATTACGATTATTTCCGTCATCCCAACGGGGACCAGTTTCAGGATGTCTTCAGCAGGCTACCGATCTCCAGCCCTCCTGAAGTGTATAAGGATATTACCCTCACAACCATATCGCGCACCAATCACCCGGTCTGGTTCGATGATGAACTTGGCCTCGCGTTGGAAGCCAATATCACCGCCATTCCGCACTGGACAATCGATCTCTATGGCGCGTCATCCAGCCGACACGATAAATACGATGCAAATTCCCTGGCGGTCGATAGCACCAACTTATTACCTCGATTCAGCGATTTCGGTTATTATCCGTTTTGGGAGTACTTTGCCGAAGCGGAATGGAATTTCGTACCTGACAACGATTTGGACTACATTCGTTTTGTCCTGCACCGGCGCAGCGATGTAATCAGTTACTCCGCATCCAATGCTGGCGCTGAAACGAAGTCCTCGACCACACTCGCCGTTAAGACGCAGTACGAAACAACTCCGAGTCAGAGTCTTCTGGGCATTCTCGAACACCAATGGTCCTACGATGGCTCGTTGACGACGACGGATAAGCGACGCCTCAACGAGCTTCTCACGCTGCAGTATACGTTTGGTCCGACTATTACGATCGGCGGCCTTCTAGATTTATCGATCCAGTATGAAAATGGACCGTTTCACCTCGAGGACAACTGGCCTCAGGGCTTCATCTCACTTCGGCTCGGAGGCTCTCACACGCTGTTGGCGTCGTACGGCGCGGAGCGCGGTGGCTTGAACTGTACGGGAGGAATTTGCCGTCAAGTCCCGCCGTTCAAGGGCTTGCGGCTTACGCTGACAAGTCAGATCTAATTCCTGTTATGCTCAATCGATCGCTATTTTTCCTGGGCGCATGCGCCCTCATTGTGGTTGCTGCACCCTCACGGATACTCGCGCAACCCAAAGTCCTCGCCGAGTTATTTTCCAATACCAACTGTGGGCCGTGTGCAGATGCGGATAATAAATTCGATGCATTCATGGCTGCAAATCCTACGTATGGCATCGTCCGGATCAATTATCACAACGATATTGCGAATCCGCTGGATACCTTCTATAAAGCATCTCAAAGTTCATCATTCTATCGAAGCAGTTCGGTTTATGGTATCAGCACCGACCCCACCGGGATCATCAACGGGCAGCCAAGTGGAAGCGTCGAAGGTGCATGGGAAGCACTCAGTAAGACAAAAGGGATTGCCACAACCCCGATCCAACTCTCCGATTCGACTGATGCCGATGGCGTTATTCATATCAGGGTACAGAATTCCGTTAGGCCAGGAACGTCATGTCGCCTCTTTGTTGCAGTGACGGAGTCGCACATCGTGATGGATAATAGCCATCAGGCGTACGGGAATCCTCCAAGCGGTTACTGGGATGACATTTTGCGCGTGATGCTGCCATCGCCGCAAGGAAGCAGCCCGTTTACGCCGACAGGATCTGACACGTATGACTTCTCTTTTGACCCGACCATTCCAGATTACTGGGGTAAACTCTGGAACCCTGAGAACATGCAAGCCATTGCATTCCTGCAGGACGATCAAGGAACCGTGAAGAAAGTGGAAGCCATTGGGGTTCTCAGTCTTGCGATCAAAGGTGCAGTCACCTTGAATGCACCTCCCAACGCTCATTTGCGGCTATTTGCGAACCCGACGCCGCGCCTCTCACAAGTTGGCATCACACTTCCCTATACAGGCAGAGTTCGGGTCACACTGAGCGACATGCTTGGCCGCTCCGTTCGCACGCTCGTCGATGGCATGATGCCGCAGGGAGAAAGCTCGATCGAACTGGATGGCTCACTCCCGGCAGGATGCTATGTCATCCGCATGTTCGTCGATGGGACCGAGACCGATCACGCGAAGGTCATCGTCAGGTGATTGTGGGTATGTGGATAGGTTTGTGACTCTTAATGCCAAGGTTATCTGCGGATAACTCTCACGTAACTTCCATCCGCGATATTTGTACGTCCGTGTAAACGGGCAGAGGTATCGCGAGGCATCCTATTCCGCCGAGACCAGCCGATGTGCCAGCCTCATACGAATGCCGGTCGGATTCCCCTCGCGGAAGTTACCACTAACTGATCCCTGCACGGGTTACATACATCCCGCGCAGCGATTGCCTTTTTATGACCGATGAACCGCAGGAAGTTCCAGTTTGCAGCAGTTTGTGGACTAAGTGGAATTCGACCGTCCAAGCTTACCACACCTTCGTCCCGACCGCCCGGTTGAGATTGTACTCGCTGAGTTCATACGAGTACATTAGCTGTGCTTGTTGAAGGCGCGTCTGCTCGAGTGCTTGCTGAGCGGTGAGAACATCCAGATTCGTCGCAACGCCGTTCGCGTAACGAACCTGAGCGACACTAAAGGCCTGTTGGGCTTGCTCGATCTGGGTTGTGACCAACTCCAGGCGCGAGCGGCTCGCGTCGATGTCGGCAAGTGCTTGTTCAATATCGCTTTCGATCCCACGTTCTGCATCCTCCAGTCGCGCTTGCGCAGCGCGATAATTGGCATCCGCCTGATCGACTTGACTCGATACACGGCCTCCATCGAGAATCGGTACGTGGAGCGCGACGGTGCCGGCCCAATTAAGTTTTGGATCGGTCAAATTCGGCAAGTAGCCATCCTTTACTCCTCCCGATACGTTGGCCGAGAGCACCGGATTATTTGCCATCCGCGCTGCATCGATTTGAAGTCGAGCGGTTCGCTCCGCGTCCTTCGCAAGTTGGATCTCCGTTCGCTGGCGTTCTGCGATAGCATGGAGTGAGTCAATCTGTTCCGGCAGCGGCTGGCCCTGCGCCGGACGGGTAACGAGTACTGGCGCGTTCGGTGAAAGTCCGATAAGCCGCCGCAGTTGTGCCGCCTGCTTGCGCCGCGTGGATGTCAAGTCGGCAATCTGGCTCTGAATGGTCGAGATTCGCACGCGCACCGACAGTGGATCGAGCGAAGTTGCAGTCCCCTGCTTCTCTCGCTCCAGTGTGATCTTCAAATTATCCTGCAATACCGTGAGCTGATCTTGTTCGACGTGGATTGCCTGATCTGTTGTCAGGACTGCATAATACGCTTGCACCGTTTGGTATGCTGCCATCGTTTGCGACTGCTGGAGATTGTCTGTCGCGGTTTGAATCCCGCTGATAGCAACTCGTTCGTTTGCCCCTTCGCGCCCAAATGCTGTGATGAGTTGCTGGACGTTCAGGTTGCCGTTGTAGTTATTGTTGGGCATCGTGTTGAACGTCTGTGTGTGTCCGTTGACCGGAAAATCGATCGAGACGACCGGATCGATGCGCGTATAATTCGCATCTCCGTTCAGTTGCGGATAGGCGTAGGAATCGATCTCCTTGACATGAGCTTTTGCTGCATCGACTGCGGCTTCGGCCGCACGGGCCGAGGGTGCCGTCCGCACCGCCATTTGCACGGCCTCGGCAAGCGTGAGCGTGTCGGTCTGCTGTGCATAGAGCTCGATACTCTGTACGGTACTCGATAACAGGAAGGCGAGGCTTAGCAAAAAGGATTTCATAATTCAACATTCGTAAGTCATCGATGCTTGTCAGTGTGCGGACGCCATTTCCGCGCTCACCGGTGCATTGCCTTTGCGGATTGTTAAAATCAATGGCAAGCAAAGCACAAAGAAGATCGTGACAAAAACAAAAACATCGAGATAACTTTTGACCATCGTTTGCCGCATAACGGTGCCATCCAGCGCTGCGTAGGCTTGCTGCTTTGCGACCGCGAGGGTCGAGCCCTTTGCCACGAAGCCATGGATCAGCATATTCAACCGCTGTTGAGTGGCGGTACCATATTGCGTCACATGCGAGAGCAGAGCCACTCGATTAATACCGATCCGATGGGCGAGATAGGTGGTAACGATGGCAATCCCGAACGACCCGCCAAGCTGCCGCATCATATTGTTCAGCGCTACGCCTTGCGGGATGTCCCGAGGATGCAATCCCGAGACGGCCAGCGTCGTGATCGGTACGAAGCAGAGTGGCAATCCAATCCCACGGATCACGAGCGGCCCGAAGAACGTCCACCAACCGGCATCGAGACTAATCCGTGAAAGCAAGTACGTGTACAGCGCCGTGAGCGTGAAGCCGACAAAGATCATGATCTGGGCCGGCATTCCCTTCTGCTGAATGCGCCCCACCCAGGGCAGCACGAACAGCGTGACAATCGCGCCGGGCAACAGCAACAAACCAGTCTGCATGGCATCGTAGCCGAGCAAACGTTGCGCGAACACCGGTATGATAAAGACGGACGAGAAGAGTCCGAACCCAATGATAAATGTAAGGAACGCGCAGAACGCCAGCGTTCGGCTTTTCAGCACGTGCAGTTCGACGACAGGGTGCTCGGTCGTCAGTTCTCGCCAGACGAAAGCCACCAGTGAAATCACTGAGATGACTGCGAGTATCACAATGGTGCGGGAATCGAACCAGTCTTCCGTTTCGCCACGCTCGAGCACATATTGTAGCGATGCAATACCAGCCACCAGAAGCCCGATGCCAGGCCAGTCGATCTTAGAAACTGTGCGTTCGTGTTTTGGCTCTTTGACGAATGTGTAGGCGAGAATCGCCGCCGTGATGCCGATGGGGATATTCACGAAGAAGATCCAGGGCCATGTGAAATTATCGACGATCCAGCCACCAAGTGTCGGGCCGATCGTTGGACCGATAACGACGCCGAGTCCAAAGATGCCCGCAGCGAGTGGCCTCTCCTCCACCGAAAATGTGTCGAAGAGAATGGACTGCGACGTCGAGAGCAATGCGCCGCCACCAAGTCCCTGCATGAACCGGAAAAACACGAGCTCCGCGAGCGTACTTGAGTGTCCGCAAAAGAAGGAGGCCGCGGTAAAGAGCAGAATTGAAAATGTATAGTAGTTGCGGCGCCCAAACAATCCGCCCAGAAAGCTCGTCATCGGAATTACAATGACGTTTGCAATCGCATAGGCAGTGATGACCCAAGCGATGTCCTCGATCGTCGCGCCGAGTGTCGCGCTCATGTCACTGAGCGCGACATTGACGATCGAGACGTCGATCAATTCGATCACCGCCGCCGTAATGACGGTGATGACGATAATCCATTTCCGGAAGCCTTGCTCTGCCACTATTGCTGTAGATTGGATCGATTATATGAATACTATAGAATCTCGATAATCCATTGTTCGGCTAAAGATTATTTACTGGTGGATACCGTCACATCCACGCTCATGCCGGGCCGCAGTGGTGATCTGGAATAATCACCCCGATCGACCAGGATCTTCACGGGCACGCGCTGTGTGACCTTCACAAAGTTGCCCGTCGCATTGTCTGGTGGCAGCAACGAGAACTTCGCTCCCGTAGCCGGCGAGATCGATTGCACCGTACCATGAAACGTACTGTCCGGGTAGGAATCGAGTGTGAACTCGACCGGCTGGCCGGGATGCATCTTTGCTACTTGTGTTTCCTTGAAGTTCGCCGTGATCCAGATGTCGCCTGGCGTAATCGCCATCAGTGGCTGTCCGGCCTGAATGTACTCTCCGACCTGAACATTCTTTTTGGCGATCGTACCCGCCATCGGAGCATTGATCGTGGCATACGAAAGCTGTAGCTTGGCATTGTCAAGATCGGCTTCGCGCTGCTTGACTTGCGACTCGGCAACCGCGACCTGAGTCGTGATTGCGGCCGCCTGATCGTTTACACTCTTGAATTGCGCCTCTGCGGATTCTGCCGCCGCCTTTGCGGCATCGAACTGTTCCTGGGTCATGGCACTGCCCGCGAGAAGTCCGCGAGCGCGCTCGAGATCCGCGGCCGTCTTCCGGCGGTTCACCTCAGCGGTTGCCGCATTCGCGTGCGCCGTCGAGACGGAGGCTTCAGCGGACCGCACCATTGCCTGTGCATTTTCAACCGCAGCCTCGGCCGCTTTGACCTTCAATACCAGGTCCTGCGCATCCAAACGGACGAGTACGGCATTCGAATCGACCCGTTGGTTATCGCTAACATCCACACTCGACACATATCCGGAAACGCGCGGAAGGATTGGGCTGATATCCGCGTCGATCTGGGCATCGTCGGTCTCTGCGTGTACTTTGTTGTATTGGATGATATGCCAGCCATATGCCGCCCCGGCGAGAATAATCGCACCGAAAATAAATGGCAGCACGCGGCGGACCGGACTTTTCTTCTCCGCCCGATCCTCCTGCGGTGCTTTCACCTTCGGAGCGGTACCATTCTTCTGTTGCGCGCCGGTGACTGGTGTGACTTGTTCTCGAGTTTCAGCCATGGTTATCCCTTATCACTAATTGCTTTCTTGTTCCGATTCAGTCTGCCGGTAAATGATTTGCGCTTGCCCTCACGAAGAATCCCCTCGAAGAGCACGCTGACGATATTCTGGAAGAGCTCGCTCGACGTACACGGCAATTCGCCCAAAGCCTGTGGCGTCATGAGTGCTTCGACCGAAGCCGTATGCATTCGGACAATGACTTCGCTCGGAATATCGCTCCGAAAATATCCGAGCGCGATTCCCTCCCGGAGCAGTGTTTCGAATTTCTTAAGTCGAGCGCGTTTGTGCTCCTGAATTTCATGCCAGACCTCGGGCGCGTGATTCGTCACGTCGCGAATGAGCACTGGCGAAACTCGCTGCTGCTGCACTCCCAGGATCGCCAGAATGGCTTGGAGCTTATCCGGATACGGCAAGGCTCGATCGGCAATGATCGCATCGATCCGCTTGGAGGATTCCTTTAGCTTCGGTATCACCACCGCCCGGAGAATCTCCTCCTTCGTCTCGAACTCCCGGTAGAGCGTCTTCTTGCTCATTCCCAGCGCATCCGCAATTTCAATTGTCGAGACCTGCGAATATCCCCGTTCGAGAAACAACTCCCGCGCCGCATCGACGATGCGAACGCGAAGCGCGTGGTCCGGATGAGTTGAAGTGGCGGCTGGCGACATGTGGCGCGTAGGAAACCGAATTAGGTGTCTTTGGTTTCCGGCACCTGTACGATGACCTATGCCGCAGGTTTCATCACAGCCAGCGTTCTGTCCTCGGATCGAAATTTCGGAACATCATGGATTCGATCGGGCGCGTGCTCCGCTGGCGATACTTCGCATCGGGCTTTTGGTTGTAGGACACCGCGCACTCGCCCGAAGTCTCGAAATAGATGAGTTGACCGATGGGCATTCCCGCATAAATTCGCACGGGCTGACGCGCAGACATTTCAAGGGTCCAGGCATTGCAAAATCCGACATCCCCTTTGCCGGCTGTTGCGTGAATATCAATCCCGAGCCGGCCAACGCTCGATTTGCCTTCCAAAAACGGGACATGCTTGTGCGTTTCCGTATACTCGACCGTAACGCCAAGATAGAGCTGCTCCGGCTGAAGAACATAACCTTCTTCCGGAATCTCGAAGTACTCGACTGTATTATGCAGCTTTGCATCGAGCTCCCTTGCTGTATAAACCGCAAGCGTGCTGCCAAGATGCACGTCGTAACTGTTGGAGCCAAGAGACTCCCGCCGAAACGGCTCGATCACAATCGAGCCCTGGGCTATCGCGAGAAGAATCTGCTGGTCTGTTAGGATCACGGGTCGAATAACGAGTAACGAGCGCGCCAGCGTTCACGCTCGTCACTCGTATTCGTTCGCCGTATGCCGCCGTTATTTTTTTGGCAGCGGCGGCGCACCCGGTGGCAGTGGTGGAAGCCCTTGTGGCGGAATGGGGCTGCCAGGCGCCTGCATCCCTCCTGGAGCACCCGGTGCCCCTGGCGGCGGGCCACCCATCCCCATCATACCAGGAATCGGATCCTGCACCTGGTTCGTGATCGGCGGGATCGTCCGCAAAAACATGTAGATGCTCGCCAAATCCCGATCCGTCAGATTAGTAAACGAGGGCCACGGCATGGGCGGCAAGATCGGCCGGCCTGTGCCTTTGTGTTTGCCAATGCGAAGCGCAGCCATGAACGTGTCCTGCGACCAGGTCCCTAAACCTGTCGCCGAGTCCGGCGTAAGATTCGCAGCAAAGCTGACGCCCCACGGTCCCGAAAAAGCCGTCATGCTCATGTCGCCGCCCCACATCCAGGGCGGAGCAAGCTTCGCTGGGCCATCGATGTGCATCCCGGCTGGATGCCCCGAAAGCATGCGCGACATATCGGGTGCCGGACCTTGCGGCCCCATCACCCACGGCGTGTGGCAATCACCGCAGCCCATGGATTTCACGAGGTATTTGCCATGCTCTGCTGTGGCCGCGGCAACGGTCGAGTCGCTGCTACTCGAGCTCATTGTGGTCTTCGGAGCGCAGTTCCATACTCCGATGCTCCCGAGGGCACTCAGGCCGAGCAAAATTGAAAAACGAAGAATCCGATGTCTCATAAAGTTACTTCTTTGGGTTAATGTCACAAAACGATCACAGGAAATTCGGTTTTCAAATATAGCACTTTTTTCGTGGATTGCTATCCGATTCCCTGCTTGCCATTTTGTGTTCGGCCTTTTTACAGTCATCCGCCGCGGCGGATGGCCGTTTCCGAGCCAACTCCGCCAGTTGCCTCCTGAAATAGGTGCCCGAAGTTAAAGTGATACTTTAGCTCTCTCTTTTGAATTGTCATTTAATGAACACCATCTCCGGACTTGGTTTTCGATACGCCACTTGGTGCCTATTAAGTACCCAGGCATCAAGGTGATAAACAAGAGGCATTCTCCGGAGTTCCCGAAGGCTTAGGGCTCCTTGTAACTCTCTGGAATCAGCAGAACGTGAGGCTCGATCTTAAGAACCCTGCAAATTTGCTCCCAGCGTTCGAGAGTAAGGCCTTCTTCTCCACGTTCAATCCGGGCAAGGTGGTTCGAACCCATTCCGACCTTCGCCGAGAGAGCTTCCTGAGTAAACCCCCGTTTGATTCGGAATCCTCTTAAGTTCTGCGATACGATGTCGAGGAGAGCCACACCGCAAGTTATGACAGTAGAAGCGAAAGTCTATGTCAAGATTATTGATAGTTGCTCGCTTTTCTTTGTATCTTTGTACCGTTGACGACAAGTTTTGTCGAAAAGCCTGTAACAAGGTGCTCTTTGCCGAGTTGTTCTTGTCAAAGGGTTCGTCTCATGGAGGTCAAACGCTCTAACCCAATAATTAGGAGGAAATCCTATGAAAAGACTCTGTGTGCTATTGCTCGTTTCGTTGTTCTTGAGTCACACGGCCCATGCGCAGTCCAGCGGTGGCCCGATTATTAGCTATCAAGGCACAATCACGAATTCGGATGGCTCGCTGGGAGACGGGTCGTTCCATATTGCTGTTTCGCTCTGGACCGCCGAAACTGGCGGCAGTCAGATTTGGTCGGATGAATACGTGACTCAAGTGACACAAGGTGTGTTCAATTTGGGGTTAGGCGCTGCTAAACCGTTGCCGCCAGCAACCACTATGGACAAATCGCTTTGGGTCTCGGTCGCAGTTAACGGCACACCGCCCGGTGTGCGAACGCGGCTCACCGCTGTTCCGATGGCGCTGAATGTTGCTGATAGCTCCATCACATCAGCGAAGCTCGCGACGGATTACGTTAGGTCGATCAGTGTCAACGGCCAGAAGGTGACGGGCAAGGGAACGACACTTAATATTGAAGCTGGCGGCGGCCTGCAAATGGCTTTCGACGATGCCACTCAGACGCTGCTGCTGAAGGGTTCGGCTACAACCTTGAGACAGAAAGGATCGCGAACTCAAGGAATTACGGACTTCATAGCCCTCACAGACGCTTCTCTGGTCGTTAACGGCTATGCAACCGGGACAGCGACCACCGTCCTTCACGGAACAAAGCCCCCATCATATAGTGCCGTCGATCTATTGGCAGATGTGACCAATGCGTTGCCCTTCCTAAATGGTGGTACGGCCACGGTGGGCGGGACTGTCATCCCGAAGTGGGCCGCTTCTCAGAGCGGGGGCAACAGCGCATCAGGTGGAAACGCGGCAGTAACGGCCGGGTCCCAGAATGAGGCGACAGAGTTCGCGGCTGTCGTTTCTGGCGGCCTTGATAATAAGGCATTTGGAGACGATGACGTTGTCGCTGGAGGTGAGGGGAACTGGGTCGGATCTGACATTGGCGATGCCAATTCTTGGCATTCGACCATTAGTGGCGGCGCGAACAATACCGCCCTCGGAATCGGAACCGCAATTCCAGGCGGTACCTCGCTTACATTGGGAGGTTTCTCTTTCGGATTTAATGGGGATGACTCCTTACACTCAGGAAGTAGGGATGGTACCATTCCTAACATCGCATTGCTTACCGATCTCTCCGCTTTTCAGGGGATTGGTTATTTGGGCAACGTGAATCTTTGGATTGGGAATGTCGATAGCGTGGCTCGTGAGATTCGCTTTTATGAGCCGAACACAAGCCGAACGTATGCGTGGCCGAATTACACCGCGTTCAAAGCCGGACTTCAGAGCACCAATATTGTTTATACACTCCCGCTTACACTGCCATTAACCGGACAAGTTCTGAAGGCAAATTCCGTAAGTGGATCGTTTGTATCATTAGCGTGGGCTACAGACACCGGCACCGGTGGCGGCGGAGGCGGTGTTGATAGTGACAACTACTGGGGTCTTAGCGGGAACGTCGGCACATCGGCGGGGCCAAACTATATCGGAACTCAGGACAAACAAGCATTCGAGATTCATGTCAATAATAGCGCCACATCAACCGGCGGCAACCAACGCGTCATGCGCTTCGAAGAGGGGGCGACCTCGCCGAATATTATTGGTGGTTCGAGCGCGGATACCATTGCGCCGGGACTCAGCGGAGCGGCGATATTGAGCGGCGGTTCGATTGCGTCCCCCAATAAGATTGGAGCCTTTGCCAACAGCAGCGTGATCGCTGGTGGGGCGGGTAATTGGATTCAAACGGATAGCGATTATGCAGGAACGGCATCCATCCTGGGGGGATTCAAAAACGCAGTATTTGGCAGTGGTGGCGCCATCGGGGGCGGATGGAACAATACGATCGGTCCGTGGGCCTATCATTCGGTCATTGCGGGGGGCATCGAAAACACGGTCGATACCTTCTGTCAAACATCGACGATTTCTGGCGGCATCCACAATACGGTACAATCGATAGGTGGCGCCATCGGCGGAGGAGGCGAAAACATATTGACCGACGATGCAAGTTATGCCGTAATAGCAGGTGGGCAGAACGATTCGATTCAGGCCATCGGTGGCGTCGTTTCCGGAGGGTACTCCAATAAGATTCTACCGGATACCAACGGATATTCGACGATCGCGGGCGGGTATATTAATGTCATAGACGCGAACGCTGGGGCATCGGTCATCGGCGGCGGACAGTCTAATTATGTTGGTATCATGGCCGATCATTCCGTCATTGCGGGTGGCGACACGAATAGGGTATTTTCGGATCATAGCGCGATTGGAGGTGGCAGCACGAATATAACAGCAAGTCCATATACGACTATCGCTGGCGGCCAACTGAATCGAATTTACGATGCTGGCGATTGGTCTACGATTGGTGGAGGAAGATACAATATCATAGAACATCCAACGTTCAATAGTTCTGCGCAGTACAACACAATTGCCGGGGGCGATTCGAACCAGACATGGGGCATCTTTGGGACCATCGGTGGCGGTCACAATAATACGATCACCGTTGGAGGCATCTACGCGGCCATACCCGGCGGTGATAGCTTAATCGCGAACGGGTACGGGCAAACAGCCCTCGGCCATTTCAATAGTCCATCGCCTTCCGACTTGCTCTCGATCGGCAACGGGTCGGCGGCGAATAGGGGCAACGCGTTCTCGATCTCTGATAGTGGAGCCGCGACGGCGACCCAAAACCTTGGTGTCCCCGGCCCAGGCCCAAATCAATCGACCATGGGGACGATATACGCCAACAACACCCTCATCGCATGGGGTAGTGTGATAGCTGGCGCGCCTACAAAGGCGGATGGGATCGGCTGCGTAGTTACGAAGATCGGGACGGGGAGCTATCAAATCATTCTGACGGGTAACGTCAAAAATGCAGACGGCTCATTTCATACTTTCACGAACGACGATGCGGCCTGTGTTGCTACAATCTCTTGTATCGCAAGCGCAATGGCTCCAGGGTGGATCACCGTGAGTACCTTGACCGCGGGCGTCTTTACGGTCAACATGTGGGACAGCATCTCTCCCGCCCCGCATCTTTTCGATTTTGGATTCCAATTCCATGTGGTTGCTCGATAAATATCGTGGTATCACAATACCGGGGAGGCGCTTCCGTCTCTCCGGTTTCTCTATGCTGAAGAAGGTGATCGTGGCATCCTTCATAACACTGCTCCCATGTTCATCGAATGCGCAATGGGAAGCAATTGGGGACTTTCCATACCAGATCGTCTCGGTATATTTTATGGACCAGGTCGGCAGACCCGAAATTGGTTTTGTAAGTACTCTTGCAGTAGGTTCCGACTCGACTTCTCTTTGGCGAACATCCGATGGCGGCTTGAACTGGCACGGCGTTAGGCTCCCCTTCGAAGGATTCCCACTCAACTACGGAGTAGAGGACTTCACGTTTGAAGACGGGCACACAGGTTGGCTAGCGGATTACAATTTTATTCGCAAGACGACGGATGCAGGACTTTTCTGGACACCGTTAGGGCCTGCCAATGGAGGCGGTGAAAGCAATGTCGCAATTTACTTCGACACTGATTCCAAGCGACTGCTTTCCTCGTTTTGGCAGCTTTCGAATATTGATTCGAATGTCCGCGCATCATCCGATAGCGGGCTCACTTGGACAATGTTCGGGCGGTTGCATGGTGGCTTTGCATTTTCTGGATTAAATGGTGTCGTCACTGCAGTGAATCAGTACCCTCCCAGCGTTGCGCTCTATACGACCGATGGTGGGGTAACGTGGGCCGAATCCGGTTTTTCGGACGAATGCTGGCAGCCTGCCTGTTTCCCGGGAACCTCCACATTCTTTGCGGCTTCCGAATCGATGAATAGGGTCTCTCGATCCGACGACGGTGGCAAGACTTGGAGGATCATCAACGCTCTTGCCCCGCCATTTACAAATGATTCTACCGTCGTTCTCTCTGGGTGCATCAGGGCCGACAAGTGTGGCAATCTCTATGTCCAAACGCATTATAAAGGTATTCTTATGTCAGCCGATACCGGCGTGTCATGGCATTCCATAGGCGGTCCATCTGCCTTTACTGATGTGCGATTTTGGATCAGCGATGACTATATCTATGCCGGAGATGGTCTTAATAATTTGCCAGGCGGAAATAATCCCAGTAAAGTCTGGCGTTATCGCTTGAGCAGTCCGCCTGCACCGCAAGTGACCGTAAGCGCTTCTTCAGCCTTGAAAGTGGCAGGAGATACTGTGACCGTATTTTACACCATGCAGCGCGATTCTCTTCTCGGTTTTAATACGGTGCACTTTGCCCTCCATTTTGACGATGCGTTCGATTTGCGTAATGTTATGCTTCCGCCCGGCTGGCGGGTTTTGGATTCAAGCTCAGCGTCAGGTACTCTCGATCTTTGGATTATCAGCGACCAACAGCCGCTTCGCTCACAATTGTTGGCATTGAGTTTCGGTACTGCACTCGAAAACTCGTTTGCAAAAATTTATCTTGACAGCATCCATTTCTACCCTTCCCACCCGGCCATCTGTGGAGATAATGTGGCCGCCATTGCAGGGCCGGACTCGGTCGAAATTGATTTCGATCTAACAAACTGCAACGACCCGATACTTCTGCGCACCATGTCGGGCCAGTCGCCGTTCGAGATCGTAAGCGTCGTGCCCAATCCAGCGCAGAGTGAGGTCGCTGTAGCTTTTGCGGGCGAAGCGGGTTCTTCTATCGAGTACCGGCTGTACGACATGATCGGGACGGAACGCGCGCGCGGCACATTTAACACTCCCCCTCCTTTTCAAGGAGGGGGCGGGGGGTGGTCGATCGATGTTGCACCGCTCCCATCTGGCATCTACTATCTCCGCTGTTCATCCAATGGTTATGTCCAAACCCGGAGCATTACGGTCGCCCGCTAGCGCTCGGAACCATATTCTCACAATGATACATTACAGTATTGTCATTGACCGATTTTGAACTGCAGCCGCTCTGTTGTTGTGTCAAAGCCGGATTAATGTCTCAGTTTAGGATTAGTGTCCTGAGCCACGTTCGGGCTCACATGAGAGCGGTTCTGACCGTTACTATGCCACGCATACGCGACTTGTTTGCATGAAATCGACTATGAACCAGCGGTCTGCCACCGCGCCATCAACTCTTGTTAATTCGCTAAATTCAGCGACGGTTGCCACTGGTTTCGGAGCGTCGGCCCCCGGCCAGATGCCCCCAGCGTTGACCTCCGCCGAAGAGCAAGCCGCTCCCATCCTGATTGTCGACGATGAACCGTTCGTCGCGGACCTCGTCAATCACTGGGTCCATGACGTGTGGGATTATCCTACGATCGTCGCGTATTCCGGTGAGGCAGGAATCGTCGCGATGCGCGAAAAAAAGCCGCGGCTGGTCCTGCTCGATATTAATCTGCCGGACATCCATGGCATCGATGTGCTGCGCGCCATGCGAAGCGCCGACGAGCATCTGCCGATCGTAATGATCAGCGCGCAGGAGAGCGTCTCCGTTGCCGTGGAATCGCTCAAGGCCGGTGCGTATGATTATCTGACAAAACCGATCGACACCGAGCGGCTGCAAGTCATCATTCGGAATGCGTTGCAGACACACAGCTTCCACGAGAAACTGCGCGCACTCCGGGCGGAGCTGAACAACCGCTACGATTTTTCGAATATCATCTCCAGCGATCCGAGGATGCATGACGTGTTCAAGCTCATGCGCAAAGCCTGCACGAGTGACATCACCGTCTGCGTGTTCGGTGATTCCGGTACTGGCAAAGAACTCGTCGCGCGCGCCTTGCATGCGAACAGCGAGCGCCGCGATGGACCGTTTCAGGTCATCAATTGCGCGGCTATCCCGCACGAGTTGCTGGAAAGCGAACTCTTCGGTCACGAAAAAGGAAGCTTCACTGGCGCGATCGGGCGAAAGATCGGAAAGTTCGAAGCCGCCAACGGCGGTACGCTGTTCCTCGATGAGATCGGCGACATGGAGTTGATGCTTCAGGCGAAGCTTCTGCGCGCGATCCAAGAGCGCGAGTTCGAGCGCGTCGGCGGCACCGAGGCCGTTCGCGTCGATGTCCGAATTATCTGTGCGACGAACAACGATCTTCGCGAAGCCATCGCGGCCAAGCGCTTCCGCGAGGATCTCTATTATCGCATCGCGACATTCCCAATCACCTTGCCGCGTCTGGCCGAGCGCAAGGGTGATATTCTACTGCTGGCCGAGTCATTCCTGAAGCGATTTAACGACCGGCGCGGACTGAACATCCATGCGATCTCGCATGCGGCCATCGAAGCCATGATGGCTTACCCCTGGCCCGGTAACATTCGCGAACTCGAGAGTACCATCGAGCGTGCTGTACTCATTGCCGAGGGCGATGCGATCCACCTCGAAGATCTTCCGATGGCCATTCGCGAGTACAGCGAAATTCCCGTTGAAGGCGAAATCCGAGCACGCGACTTTTTCGATCCTGCCAAGAACCACGAAGTGCTCCCGCTCGATGATTTGCGCAAGATGGCTGTCGAACATGCCTGGAAAGTCTGCAAAGAGAACCTGAGCGATACCGCGCAGCGGCTCGCCATCAGCCGCTCGACCATGTACCGGCTGATCGAACTCTACAAGATCGAAACCAAAGACGGCCAGGCCACGCCCGTCGAAGCAGAAGCAGCGGTGTAACGGATGCCATCTACGGGCCTCCCTCCGCTCGACCTCTCCCGGTTCTTCGAGGTGCATCCCAGGCTCGAAACCGAGCGTCTCGTGCTGCGCGAGATCACGATGGCCGATCAAGTCGCGATCTTCGAATATGCGAGCGACCCGGAAGCAACGCAATACATGGTCTTCCCGACACATCGCTCGGTGGATGAGACGATTCCATTTATCGAGAGCTGTCCAAGGGATTTTGCCGCACGCACGCGAATCGAATTCGGGATCGTGCTGAAAGAGAATGGGACGCTCATCGGCACGTGCGGGATGCATCATTTCGCGCCGGATCATCACCGGTTGGAGATCGGCTATATTCTCAATCGGTCCCGCTGGGGCAAAGGCTACATGACCGAGGCTGCCAATGAACTCATCCGTTTTGCATTCGACGAGATGGGCATGCATCGCGTGCAGGCAACCTGCGATCTTGACAACGAGCGATCGGCACGTGTCATGGAGCGCTGCGGCATGACGCACGAAGCGACGCTGACTGACTATGAGCTTCGGCGCGGAAAGTTTGTGAGCATCAAGATCTATGGGATTGTCAAAGTAGTGTAGGGGCGAGCTCCAGCTCGCCCTGCATCCCGCAAAGGGCAAGCTGGAGCTTGCCCCTAAACTGATAATATCGCCAGCGCGGCGATGGCAGCGGTCTCCGCCCGCAGACGGCGCGAGCCAAGTGAGGCGAGTCGTGCACCTCGATCGAGAGCAACGCGAAGCTCGGCATCTGTAAACCCACCTTCAGGACCCACGACGATAGCAATGGACGAAGTCGAAGCAGTACCGAGAGCTTCGACTGCTTCATCGTGAAGCAGAATGATTTCTCGTCCGGCTTGACGAGCCGATTGGAGCGCATCCTCAAATGAGCCGAGTTCATTGTCATCCGGCATCAGAAGCGTTGGCAATCGCGATCGCTTGGTCTGTTTCACGGCCGCTCGCAGAATGCGTTCGGATCGGTCGCGGCGCAGGTGCCGCTGTTCGGTCCGCTCCGTTATGATGGGTTGAATCTGCGAGACACCGAGTTCGGTGGCTTTCTCGAGTAGGAATTCCCAGCGGGCCGGTTGGGCGATCATCGCTTGGATGAGCAAGACATCACGTGATGGCTCGCCGAAGTTTGGCAGGACTTTTTGAATCGAGCAGAGCGCGTTCTTATCCTGTTCGCCTGTCAGTTGGCATTCGTAGCAGATGCCTTCGAGATCGGTGGCAAGCAGTGCATCACCGGGCCGAAGCCGAAGTGACTTGAGCGCATGGTGCGCTTCATCCCCGCGAAGGATGAGTTCGTTTCTGAGACGATCGACATCATCGGGCACAACGATGAGGCTTTCCATGCTAGACCTTCACGCGTGCCAGTGCCGCATCAACTGCCGTGCAGCGATCTTCGACGTAAAAGATGCCAGCATCCTCGGCAAGTTTGCGCGACTCGGCATTTACAATTTCTTGCTGCAGCCAAATGCAACGCGGTTTGTTCCTGCGCTTCAGGACATCGCGGACAGTATCGGGGGTGAATTCACTACGCCGAAAGATGTCTACGATGTCAATGGCAATATCCTCCGGGATTTGCGAAACATAGGGGTAGGCGGGAATACCGTGCCACTCCTTCAGTCGTGGATTGACCGGGATAATCGTAAACCCACGACGCATCAAAGCTCCGGCAACCTCCGAGCTTGGTCTGGTGAGATCATCCGAAATTCCGACGATAGCGATCGTCTTGGAAGTGTGCAACAGTTCGGGAATGGTCACCGGAGTGGATAGTTGATAACGGATAGTCGATAGTATGAACTATGCCGGCTTCTCGTTCTCCACTCTCCGCTCTCCATTATTCACAATCCGGTTGAAGGGCTCGACTAGGAGCGGCCGGTTCACAGCATCCCCGACGCGGACCAGTTCGCCCATCAACTCCTCGAACTGCTCGAATGTCAGCGACTGAGCGCCATCCGAAAGCGAACGATCGGGATCGTGGTGGACTTCGACCATCAAGCCATCGGAGCCCGCCGCCAGAGCGGCACGAGCAATGCTTCCGACAAATTCGCGCTGCCCGGTAGCGTGCGATGGATCGACGATGACGGGCAAATGGGATAGCTTTTTGACAACCGGAACCGCTGCGATATCTGCTGTGAATCGGAGCGATGGCTCGAACGTGCGAATACCGCGCTCGCACAGCACGACATTTCCATTGCCGCCGGCCAGAATATATTCGGAGGCCATCAGCCATTCCTCGATGGTGGATCCCGCACCTCGCTTGAGCATCACGGGCTTGCGGATATTGCCAAGTTGACGCAGGAGCGGATAATTCTGCATGTTGCGAGAGCCACACTGCAATACATCAGCGAACTCAGCAACCGCTGGAACATGAGCTGGCTCCATGACTTCAGTCACGATGAAGAGACCGAATTCCTCGCCGATCTTCTTGAGAAGCTCGAGTCCATCGAAGCCAAGTCCCTGAAAGCTATACGGCGAGGTGCGCGGCTTGAATGCCCCGCCACGAAGAAACCGCACGCCAAGATTGCGCACGAATTCTGCCGTGCGCCGAAGTTGGTCGTAGCCCTCGACCGAGCAAGGCCCCGCGATCATGACCGAAGGTGCATTGCCGCCAATCCGGGTTCCGTCCGGCATGGTAATGACGGTATCCTCCGGATGCCCGGAACGAGCCGCTAGCCGGAACGGCGTCGAAACACGAACCACTTCCTGGACGCCTGGCATAGCGGCCATCGAGGCTAGATCGTACCCGCCACTCTTTCCGACAATGCCGAAAACAGTCTGTTCCTGCCCATCCAACCGCTCGGCACGGATGCCACGGCTGGTGAGGAATTTCGAAATCTGCTGAATGTGGGCTTCTGAAGCCCCGCGTTGCATGACAATGATCATGGATGCGCGCTAACAAGAATAGACGGTTGTCAGGTGCCGATCACAGAGAATAAAAAGGCCGAAAGTGTTTCCACTTCCGGCCCTTACTAAAGACTCACGCTGAGAATGCTTAGCCTTTGGCGACCAAATCGAGTGCCAGCCGACGCATCGCGTCGTCGTCCTTGTCTGAAAGGACCTTGACAATTTGCTTGTCCATTTGCTCGCGAACGATGCGCTCGTAATCGCCACGGGTGAGCTGAAGCTCCGGCACTGGCTCTGGCTCGGCAAGCGCCTTCTTCGGACCCTTGACAGCATCGACCATCTGGCGAAGAATTCGATCCGTCCGCTCTTCCTCGACAGTAAAGACCATCGTGATCGCGAGCAATGTCAACATCGAAAACTCGATACCGAGCGCGAAGAGAATGAAACTCGGCTTCGTCGCAGGGATGAATTTTAATCCACGAATACCGACCACAAAGATCAGGAATGCCGCACCGCCATACGCCATACCAGTCACCATATTGGAATACTCTTCTGTAAAGTGGAACCGCATATAGGTGCCGATGCCGGATAGCCACGAGCCTTTGCCAGCCAAATACGCTGTCGCTCCATTGATTGCTCCAATTTCCAATTGGACGCTATCCAAGTTGATATCGGTGCGGCGTGCCAAAACGCGGGCCGTGTTTTCCGGGTCGTTGCGGAGGATAGACTCCACTTCCTCGGCGCTCGCCGAAAGCTGGAGCTGAAGGCGCTTCTTGATCTCCATCAGCGTGTGATACACGCGATCGCGGAAGAAGGGCAAACGAATGATAAAGCCAACCGCCGTCGCAAAGATAAATCCGAATAATATGTCGAACGGGATGAACGCCAGGGGCGGCTGTACGAAGAACTGCTGCTCGCCAAAGTGCACGTCCGAATCGATACCGAACGGGTGCCACCGAATGCCATCGCCTAGGCCTTGCAGTGCAAGGCAAAAAAGCAGATGTACTGCCAGCCCGCCGACAATCGACAGCAGAAATACGGGCATTGCGCTCGGCTTCTTGGTCTTATGTGCAACGAGCGGCTTGGTGGCTACTTTTGCAGGCCGCACAGTTGCGGCGGTTTCTGGATTTGCCATGATAGTCTCTTTACTCCGTTTTGTCTCTAAATGGTCCGCATTGTGGAATAATGACCACAGTGCGATCTCGTATTTTTCAAAACTTTGCGTGCATCATCGGGTCGCCAATCACACCCCATGACACTGGCTTACTGCTCCTCGTGTTGGAGCACGCCATGAATCGCCAAAATGCTCCTTCTCAGTCCCCCAGCGATAATCTCATTGCCAGCGATGAGGCTGCCCTCGCGGCACTCACCGAATTCATACAGATCCTCCGCCGCCTTCGTCTGGAGTGTCCCTGGGACCGTGAACAGACGCATGCCTCGCTCCGGCCTATGCTCATCGAAGAAGCCTATGAGACCCTCGAAGCGATCGAGCACGGGATAGTCACAGGAGACTACACTGAACTAAAAAAAGAACTCGGAGATATGTTATTACACATCCTATTCCACTCGGAACTTGCCCGGGAAGAGGGCCATTTCACCCTGGAACAGGTCCTCCGCACCGAGGCCGATAAGCTCATTTACCGCCATCCGCATGTGTTTGGGGATACTCAGGTTACCGGTGCCGAGCACGTAAGCCGCAACTGGGAACAGCTAAAACGCGCCGAAAAGGGCAGAACCAGCGTTTTGGACGGAATCCCGCACGCCCTTCCGGCCTTACAAAAAGCCACCCGGACCCAGGAGCGAGCTGCCAAAGTCGGATTCGACTGGCCAGATTCCGATAGTGTATGGGAAAAAGTACGGGAGGAGGTCTTCGAGTTCGAAGATGAACTCGCAAAAGTGGATAACCGAAAGCAGGAGGAGTTCGGTGACCTGCTGTTTTCGCTTGTCAATCTCGCCCGCCACGAAGGGATGGACCCCGAGCATGCCTTGCGTGAAGCCACCAAGAAATTCGAGCGCCGATTCCGAATGGTTGAATCCGAAGTCGAGGCCTCTGGCCGACCCATGGCCGACTTCACACTTGCCGAACTGGATGCCATTTGGGATCGGGTGAAGCACATGGTTTGACGTACCCGAATCGGTCGGACTCGTCCTTCAGCTTTTGGCCTAAAACCGCACCACTTCACCGGTCGCTAGCGATTCCCGAGCAGCGAAAGTGACGAGTGTCGTCGCCAGCAGCGAATCGAACGGGATCGGGCCTTCTCCTGATCGTGTGAAACTGGCAAGAAAGGCCTTGACTTCCTCTGCGTGGCCTTTGCCAGAGCCGGACTCAGTCTTGGGTTTGCCGGAGCCGTCCCAGAGTTCAAGCTCCGTAAAATTCTTCATAATTGCGGTGCGGCCATTCGAGAAGACCTGTATCTCTTCCTTCGGAAGCGATTTATCGCCATTGGCGAGATACAGGATGCTCGCAACCGAGCCATCCTCGTAGTCGATTGTGATGGAGACTGTATCGAGATCGACGGAGTCTGCGCGACCTGTCGAAATAGATTTTGCGAAGACCGAGCGCGGCGCGGCATCACCCACGAGGTAAGTCGCAGTATCAATGAAGTGGCAGCCCTCGCCGATGATTCGTCCACCGCCTTCGGTTTCGTCCTGCGTCCAGTGCGAGCGCGGAAGTGGTCCAGCGTTCACACGATAGAAAATCATCTTTGGCGAGAGATCATCGAAGAACGTCTTGGTCTTCCCAACAAGCGATGAGAACCTACGATTAAAGCCAACCATGAATTTCACTTCGGCAGATTTGCGCGCGTCTTCGTAGGCCTTCGCGACCAACTGCAATTGCTCCATCGTCACCGCCATCGGTTTCTCGACAAATACATTCTTTCCAGCCCGGAGCGCATCCGCAGCCAGCCGAGCATGATCACCGTGACGCGTTGCGATAAAGATCGTGTTGACGTCACTGGCCGCGATAACTTCATCGGCGGAAGTTGTCATGCGCTCGAAGCCAAACTTCTTTTGCGCATCCATTGCGCTCGCGCCGGATTGATTCGCAACAGCAACCAGCTTGGCGTTCTCTTTGAGCGTAGGCAGCAGGAATCCTTGCGCGAAGTTGCCGGCGCCGATAAAACCCACTTGAATTATGAATGACGAGTTATGATTGAGGAATTGGGACTCAGCTTTCGGTGCAACTTCATTCGTAATTCGTAATTCGTAATTCGTAATTGGCGCCGGATAGGTCAGCACCATCCCCAAATACCGCTCCTTGCGTTCGCCGGCGATGATGGAGTAAGCATCTTCGGCGCGCTCGATGGGGAACGTGTGTGTGGTGATTGCAGCGGTGTCGATTTGTCCTTCGCCGAGTAGCCGGACAAATTCCTGCATGTTGCGGCGCTCGGTCCAGCGCACGTAGCCGATTGGAAGGTCGATCCCCTTCTCTTCGTAATTGTGATCGTAGCGTCCCGGACCGTACGAGCGCGAAAGCCGGAACTCCAACTCCTTTACGAAATAAGCATCACGCGGAATCTGAATATCGCTCACGCCGACCATGATAATGCGCGCGCGGTCACGGGCGATCTCGGCACTGAAGGTGATCGGATCGTTCGAACTTGTTGCGGCACAGATAATCACAGTGTCCGCGCCGTGTCCGCTGGTAAGCTGCTTGATTGTACCGGCGAGTCCGGCTTGACCTCGGTTAAACGCATGGTGTGCTGTGTGCTTGCGTGCGATTTCGACGTGGTGATCATCCAGATCGACACCGATCGTTACGCATCCGGCTGCTTTAGCAATCGCGCATGCAAGCTGACCGACCAGTCCAAGCCCAATCACGACGACCGACTCGCCAAATGTCACATTCGCTTGGCGGAGGCCTTGCATAGCAATCGCGCCAAGCGTCGTGAAGCATGCGGACACAAACGGAACATTGTCCGGAAGCTTCACGCACAAATTGCGGAGCACGCCGACAACTTCTGCATGGCTCGCGCCTTGTCCGCCGCAGGCAACGCGATCGCCCGGCTTCAGATCATCCACGTCCTCGCTCACAGCGATAACTTCTCCGGCGCACGAATATCCCAGCGGGCCCGGCGTGTCGAGCTTGTTCATCACCCGCTGATAGGTCTTCCAAAAGCCTTGCTGCTTGACTTCAGCCAGGACCTTCTTGACATCATCGGGACGCTTGCGAGCTTTATCGATAAGCGAGGCCCGCGCGAGATCGACCTTCATCTTCTCCGTTCCGGCGGAGATAAGGCTGGTATGGACGCGAACGATGACACCGGCGCGCTTTGGCTCGGTGGGGACTGGCACATCATTAATTGTGATCGCGCCAGAGCGGAGGGATTGGAGCAGTTGTTTCAAGGGTAGATCTCAGGGTTATCGATGTGCACGCCAGCAGGCCAATTTCTTGCAGGGATAAAACGCTTGCTGCGGGCAGTTCGTCCCGGGTTCCCGAGGCATACTCTACACTTCATCACCATATTAAGTTATATTTGCACTCAAATCATTTAACGTCAATATGCAAATTTCCTTGTCTCGCCTTCTTTCAATCGCGTTGTTGCTGCTCATTCCGCTGTGCGTTCACGCGCAAACTAACAGTATTACCGGACATAGTTACTGGGGGTTCGATCTTGGGCTCACGGGTTCATCGTACATAGGAAATCAGAATTTCATCTGGCATATTGAGGATCCGAATGAGATTGATCCCTTAAGTCCCGATCCGACACATTTTATTCAGGCCTATATGCCTCTCGAAAATCTCGGTTCTGGCGTCGGACTTCTGCTCGGGGGCAAAATCGCAGTTCCGCTTGGCGAGAATCTCGATCTTGCCGCTAAGCTCCGCCTTCTAACCAATCATACATCCAGAGACGAAAGTCAGGACGTCGTGCTTGCGCATGATCCGACAACCCATGAGGTGACTGCCAGCGCGAGTTCATCGAACTCCTATGCGCTGACACTCTCGAACCTGAGTCTTGCGGCGCTCCTCAATTTTCGGCTCAGTGATCAGTTCTACGGCATTGGAGGATTCGAGCTTTCGACACTGCTGAGCAATTCGATCACACTTCACCAGGACCTCACCGACGGATCAACATATTATTATTCCGGCACCGGAGACCGAAGCGCCGTCAGTTCGCTCGATCATCCGGCTTCTAGTGCTACGAACTACTTCGCGGGTGGTCGCGCCGCAGTCCAACTGGGCGCCGGAACCGCATTCACACTCAATCCGGGGTCAAGTACGATGTTCGATGTCGAGCTGCTTTTCAGCATTCCATTGACCGAATGGTTGACGAGTGACGCCAGATCTCATCTGGATACAATGGCATCCGCGTTTTTCTTGCCAGCAATAACCTACCCGAAACTCTGGTACGCCTCTCTGACGGTTGGCATTCGTTTCCCATTTGGGGGTGGCGGCGGAAACACGGCGAACATAACTTCCCAAGGCGAGAGCCATGCGGAATCGGGCGCCACCACGAGTGAAGTTGGCTCCGATGGCAAGGTGGCACTGACCGGCACCGTGACTGATGCGAAAAGTGGAAAGCCGATTGACGCCACGATGACCGTGGTCGATCTGACCAGCAACGAAGTCGTCGCTACGGATAAGACCGATGGCGATGGTCGCTATAACGTGCGCGTTAAGGCGCCAGGCAAGTATTCTGTCACGGCGGATGCGAATGGCCATCTCTTCGGGACAGCGTATTTCGAAGTGGATAAAGATGGCCGCATTCTTTCGAACCATCCGGATATCAAGCTGAGCGAAACAACGAATGGCCGCACGCGCCTGCTCGTCTTCTTCGATTTCAATTCCTCGGACCTTAAGAGTTCGTCGTATCCTGAACTGAATCGAGCGGTTAAGCTGATGAAAGCCGTACCCACGATGCAGGTGGAGATCGCAGGGTATACCGATTCAGTCGGCTCGCCGGAATACAACCGGCAACTCTCCGAGAAGCGGGCGAATTCGGTGCGCGATTACCTGGTACGCAATGGCATCACCAAGGCCAGGGTCAAGACACACGGTTACGGTGAGGAGTCACCCATCGCGGATAACTCGACCGATGAAGGCCGGGCGGAGAATCGCCGCGTCGAATTTGTCGTACTGAGTAAGTAGCAAGTGAATTGAAATTTGAGCGGGGTCCAGGTAAGTTTATCGGCCTACCTGGATCATTATCATTCTGGTCGTATTTTCGCACGTGCTTAATTACATCTGGCTGTTTCTTATTGCCGCCGCGATCTGCGTCGCGGTTGGTCGCGACGTGAGTGAAGAGTCGACCGACCGCTTCCGGAATGGCGAGCCACTCACGCTTTCCGCTACGCCGGGCGCGCTAAAACCGGCGGGTCCGAATCATTATGCGGGGACCGTCTTCCTGACTAAGGCTGAGATCGCTCACTTCTATGGCGCGAGCGAAGCCAAGGCTGTGAAGGGCGATACGGTCGCGTTTGCCGCCGATCTCATTCAATCGCAAACCAATCCAAGCGCCGGCACACTCACGCTGACGCTGCCAGCGAATGCTCCGCCAGTCATGGTCGATGCTGCTGCCGCCAATGGAGACGCCACAAAGCTGATCGGGCAAGCGGCGATAGTTGATAGTGGAAGGTTGATAGTGGATAGTGGAAAACAAATGATCCACTTTCCGCTATCAACCTTCCGCTATCAACTACCCACCGTCCATTTTCGAATTCTTGCGAAGGTTGCGAACGAAGGCATTCTCAAGATCGCGGACACCGCAGTTACACTCGCGTTAGGACTGATCGGCGTCATGGCGCTCTGGCTTGGCATCATGAAGATCGCCGAAGCGGCGGGACTGGTGCTGCTGTTGGCGAAGATCGTGCGACCAATCATGACACGCATCTTCCCCGATGTGCCACCCGATCATCCCGCCATGGGCGCGATGGTGATGAACATGACGGCGAATTTCTTGGGACTTTCGAACGCTGCCACGCCGCTCGGACTCAAAGCAATGGAAGAGCTGAATAAACTCAATCCCGTGGCTGGCACCGCAACGAATGCGATGTGCATGTTCCTGACGATCAATACGACGGCGCTCACGCTCGTGCCCGCAACGGTCATCGCGATTCGCCTGACGCTGGGTAGCTCGAACCCCACAGATATTATCATGCCGACGTTTTTGGCGACGTTAGTGAGCTTGATTCTTGGGGTGATGTTTACGCGGTTCATTCAGCGGTTCTTCCCGGTGCGGGCGATAGAAGGGACGGAGGCCGCGTAATGGAAAGCACGTTCATCGTCATCACCAAAGTCCTTTCGACGGCAGCGATTCCGCTGATCGTCTTCACAATCGTTCTGGTGGCCGCGATCCGGAAAGTCAAGGTCTATGAGGAATTCGTCGAAGGCGCGAAGGATGGCTTCACAACAGCGGTGAGAATCATCCCGTATTTAGTGGCGATGCTCGTCGCAATCGGCATGTTCCGCGCGAGTGGAGCGATGGATATTCTCACGACCGCGATTAGTCCGGTCACCGACGCGATTCATTTCCCGAGCGAACTATTGCCGCTCGCCATCATACGCAATCTTTCAGGTTCCGGCTCGCTGGGACTCATGACTGACATCATGAAATCACACGGTCCGGACAGCTTCATGGGCCGCCTTTCCGGTGCGATGATGGGCAGCCACGAGACGACATTCTATGTGCTTGCAGTGTATTTTGGCTCGGTCGGCGTGAAGCGGACGCGGCACGCGGCGCTCGGCGGTATCTTCTCGGATATCGTCGCACTGATTATGAGCGTGATTCTGGTCAGATGGCTCGTGCCGTGAGCCGGATGGTAACTCCCTCTCTTTGGTATTTGCCGGATATTCTGCTGACAGCCGCGATTTCTGCCGGTCTCCATCTCCAGAACTAGTAGTGTCCTAGTACACCAATATCAACCGAATCGCATATTTTTGCGGCCGTTCTACGGGAGGAGCAGACTTGGCATCTGCCAATTACCTGGCTCTTTCTCGGCGCCCTGAATTCCGGTCTTCTGTCGCCTGGATCTGTGGCGTTTGTTGCACGTCTCACGAACCTTTCTATCTTTCATATCTTATGAGAAAATTTCTGTTC
Source organism: Bacteroidota bacterium (assembly GCA_030706745.1). Taxonomy (NCBI): domain Bacteria; kingdom Pseudomonadati; phylum Bacteroidota; species Bacteroidota bacterium. The sequence goes on along the minus strand of JAUZNX010000020.1, from coordinate 2,191 downwards.
TCTTTGCTCCTTGGCGGAGCATTATGGGCAACTCAAACTGCCCACGCCCAACAAATCGGACATGCCGATGTACCGCATCGCATCAGCTATCAGGGCCGAATCACCGGCCCTGATGGCGCTGCGATTCCGGACGGGATGCACTCAGTACTTGTCCGATTCTACAGCAGCGCTGACGCCCAGACCCCCGCATGGGAGGATAACTTCCATGCGAACACCACTGGCGGCGTCTTCTCGATCGAACTGGGCAGCCAGGCACCGCTTCCTGCGATCGAGGGCTCGCTCTTCGTCGCAACAGTCATCGATGGCGGCGCTGAAGTCCGTGCCACCGAGCCGGTTGCGAGCGCACCCTACGCGATGACCGTTGCAGACGGTGCCATCACGGCCGAGAAAATGGGGACCGACTACCTCAAGTCGCTGACCGTCAACGGTCAAACCGTTACCGGTCGCGGCGCAAGCGTGAACATCCAGACCGGAGATGGCATCGTGGCAGCGATGGATCCTGCGACAAATACTCTGCTCCTCAAATCGGGCCAGACCGAGCTGGAGGGCGCCCGTGGAGGCGCTGTGCAGGGAAATACGACGATCAGCGGCGCGTTGACCGTCACAGGATATTCATATCTCGGTTCCTCGAGCAGTCCCGTCTATGTATACGGTGACATTCATCTCTACTCGACCATTCAACTTGCTCCGGGGAATAATTTTCAAATCTTTGAAAACAATAATCAGAGATCGGGTCTGATCGAGTATGGAGGCGGCAATAACACCGGATTCGGATACCAGATACTCCTGAATAACACAACTGGCGCCTACAATGCCGCGTTAGGGTTCGGTGCCCTCACCTCAAATACGACCGGATCCAATAATACCGCCGCGGGACACTCGTCTTTAAATAAGAACACAACCGGCGTCAATAATACGGCGCTTGGCAACCACTCTCTCTACTCGAACACGAGCGGCAACTATAACTCCGCTCTGGGGTACCAGGCGTTGTATTCAAACACCACCGGCACGAATAATACCGCGCTCGGCCACGAAGCCTTGCTCCATAACACCACCGGCAGCTACAACTCGGCACTCGGCTACGAAGCGCTCCTGGGGAATACGACCGGCGCGAACAACACTGGTCTTGGCCACCAGGCGCTCTACGCCAACACTACCGGCCAGAACAATTCCGCCATCGGCCACATGGCCATGAACTCCAACACAACCGGTAACTATAACTCCGCTCTGGGGTACCAGGCGTTGTATTCAAACACCACCGGTCAAAACAACACCGCGCTCGGCCATGAAGCATTGCTCGATAATACCACCGGCAGTTACAACTCCGCGATGGGATACGAGGCCATGATGATGAACACCACGGGCACGAACAACACCGGTCTCGGTCACCAGGCGCTCTATGCCAACACGACGGGCCAGAACAATACGGCTACCGGCCACATGGCCATGAACAACAACACGACCGGTAGCTATAACTCTGGCTATGGTTACGAGGCGTTGTACTCGAACACGACCGGTCAGAACAATGCGGCCATCGGACACGAGGCGATGCTTCATAACACGACCGGAAGCTTCAACTCCGCCCTCGGCTACGAGGCGCTGCTGGCGAACACGACCGGTGTCAACAACACCGCCATCGGCCATCAGGCCATGCAGAACAACACGACCGGTAACTTCAACTCAAGCCTTGGCTACCAGGCCCTGCTCTCGAACACGACCGGTCAGAACAACGCGGCCATTGGACACGAGGCGATGCTTCATAACACGACCGGAAGCTTCAACTCCGCACTCGGTTACGAGGCGCTGCTGGCGAACACGACCGGCGTGAACAACACGGCGATGGGTCATCAAGCCATGCTCGCGAACACGACCGGAAGCTTCAACTCGGCCTACGGCTACGAGGCATTGAACTCAAACACGACGGGACAGAACAACTCGGCGATCGGACACGAAGCATTGTACCACAACACGACCGGCAGCTTCAACTCGGCCATTGGATTCGAGGCGCTGTTCTCGAACACGACCGGTACGAACAATTCGGGCGTCGGCCACCAGGCGCTCTATGCCAACACGACGGGCCAGAACAATACGGCATCTGGTCACATGGCCATGAACAACAACACGACCGGTAGCTATAACTCGGGCTATGGTTACGAGGCGTTGTACTCGAACACGACCGGTCAGAACAATG
>JAUZNX010000019.1 GCA_030706745.1 Bacteroidota bacterium | reverse complement strand
GTTGCAGACGCGAAAAGAATATGTAGCCCTGAAAGGGCGATGTACTCCGCCCTTTCAGGGCTACAGAACTTCCGCACGACGCTAACCCAGGGTTACGCTCGCAAGCTCGCTCCACCCTGGCCTGCGAGTACGCCGCCGCTCCGCGGCTAAACACTTCGGCCTTCACCGCACTCCTCGGTCGCGCGTTGTAGCGCACGCCTCAGCTTGCACGAAGCCGCCGCTCCCGACAAAGTGCCGAAGGCACGGAGTACCCGCAGCCCAGGGTGGAGCGTAGCCGCTTGCGGCGGAGCGGAACCCTGGGTTGCAGACGCGAAAAGAATATGTAGCCCTGAAAGGGCGATGTACTCCGCCCTTTCAGGGCTACAGAACTTCCGCACGATGCTAACCCAGGGTTTCGCTCGCAAGCTCGCTCCACCCTGGGCAGCGAGTACGCCGCCGCTTCGCGGCTAAACACTTCGGCCTTCACCGCATTCCTCGGTCTTGCATTGTAGCGCACGATTCAGCTTGCGCGAAGCCACCGGGAAGCAAGCGCACAAGATGGCTCATAGCCCGGCACACATGCTCGTCAATGTGTGCGGTCCGCCGAAGCTGATAATCAGCAGAGATATAGTTTCGCCTTCTCCACGGTTCGGAGCAACTCGTACAACTTCGGAAGCTTCTGCCGCAATTCCGGCAACGTGTTGCGGAGGACATCGAAGACAATTACCGCGACCTGATACTTGCCGATGTTCTGCTGGTGACGGAGATTCTTATCTGAAGTCAAAAAGACATCCAATCCTGCCGTGACCGCTCGGTTCATTAGGTCTCCGTTCTTGATCCCCTTCCACCCCATTTCGCCGGTGGTTGCCACATCGTGACCGACCATGAAATCTTTCAGGTCCTCCGGGACCCGTTCATCCAGCAGCAACTTCATCGAGCGACGAGTTGGAATGAGTGAGCAACTGCTCCGAAAGCTCCAGCGCGCTTATTGCCTGTTCCCGCGAGACCGATGGGAAGGAATGGAGAAACGCCTCGATCGTTTCGCCCGTCTCCAGATAATCAAAGAGATTCTTGACCGGCACTAGAGTACCTCGGAAGACCGGTGTGCCACCCAGAATTTCAGGATCGCTCACGATTAGCTGCTGTTCCATAATAATTCACAACAGTACCGCCGCAGCAACGTTTCCACCCAATGGCGCCGTGTAGCGCGCGCGCCTCAGCTTGCGCGAAGCCACCGCTACCAACATAGTGCCGAAGGCACGGAGTACCCGCAGCCCAGGCTGAAGCCGCACCCAGACCACGGATACTTGTAGTCAATGCCCAATTAGGCCGAACGCCACTTATCGGGATTACCATCCGTCGTATGACGCTGCCGCTCAACGTGGATTGGAGCATCCGGATTGTTCTGCCTTACTTGCTCGATAACGTTGCCCTGAGTGGGACCTGTAAATCCAGCACGTTCGGCTCCGCCCCTCGTCGCTGCATAGCTGCCGTCCGGTCGTCGTTCGACGTAGTAGTGGTTTGAGTTTTGATCGCTCATGACTCTCACCTCCTTTCAAATTGTTCGAATTGAAGTTAGCGTTTCAAGGTGTAGCCGTTCTTGACCGTCGGAGTCGTATTGATGAACGTTCCTAACCCCTGACCTCTGGTCGCGAAACCGCACATTGTTTGGAAGTTGCCAAATCCGACACGCGAGGCGGGATAGAGATAGGACGTTCCCCCTCGGAATTGTATCCAGATGCCCTCCGGTTCGATTTCGAATGCTGTCACTCCAGAGTTTCCATTTCGGTTCAGATATCTTGTCATTGATAAAACGTGTGAATAAGTGATAATATATGCACAATTTCTTAAATTATGCACGTTCTTAGTACATGACCAATGACAGATGGTAACTCAGTCGTATATTTGCATCGATACTAATGATGGGCAACTTGGGAGTTGCCAAACGACCGAGCCACTCATCTATCGGCAGACGGGCAATTGATCGTTGCCCGTTTGCTTTTCTAGTCACTCAAACTTACGAAAAATAGGCTCGGATTGTTCACCTTTTAGCCCCAATTCTTCCCACATTCTTTGCAGAGCGATAGACGGGTTATCCACTGCTTTTCGGAAATTGTGAGTAAGCTGTTGCTCAAACATGCGTTATGGCAAGTGAACTAGGCTTACTAGTACACAGAGGGTGAAAGGGCGAGAGTTCAATTCGCTAATAGAAGGGAATTTTCCGACTTCAGACCTTGCGATTCGAGGTCTGCGGGGCGTCGAGATACTGAACAGAACTTGGAAGGAGTTCGAATTAGTCAGCTAGCCGCAACCGCTGCGCTTGCCAGTTCCTCAAGGATGTGATCCGCACCCCAGGATTGGGCTGCAACGAATGCCAGTTTTCGCTTTATCATCGGGTCCAGTTTCGCTCCAGCCGTTTTATAACCGAGATTGTGCTCGGTTTGCGACCATGAGTGCTGAAATAATGTTTTGATCTGAAGTTCAAACAGACCACTCATCGCAGAAACCGCCGATTCATTTTGCCCTCTGACTGCCACGGACAGCGGGAGGATGAGGTGCACTCCTTCATAATCAAATTCAGAAGGAGACGCTGGCTTCTTTTCAACGAGTTCGATTGGATGCAAGTGTTCAAGCACCTTATCTCTGACATCAACCAGGTTGTGCTTATAATACACAACTACCCTGATGCCGATGAGATCCTGGATGTCCCTGAAAGGATCAGGATACGCCCTTCTCTCACCATCTGCTCTCTCCGCTTTATCAAGAAAGCTCTTTTTGGACTTCACGCGCCTTGTGATCGAATCGATATTATAGCTTTCGCGGAAACCTTCTAATATCGCACTAAGCTCTTCGTGCGTCTTATCGCAGAGCAACCTAAGGCTATTGAAAATGCTGTCATATGTTGCACTGATGGTTGGTGCGGCTTCACTTTCCACGTTCTTCTATTTCGTCTTTTTTCTTAGCTTTTTATTGACTACCTTGCCTGTAACTGTCACCTCTGTCCCGCCGTCATCCATGCGGACCTCGTGTACGCTGTTCGAGTAAAGGAAAGTTGGGACGCTCAACTGAATTCCATTGGCCAGACTCAGCAGCGTGCTCCCAATCTCACTATCGAGAACTTCGGCATTAATCTCGAACATGCTCTCGAATTCAAGTTCAGACTTCACCACACTTCTGAATCTTCGTGCAATATCGTCAGACAGATAGGTCTCACAAAACTGCCTTACGCTAAAGTTCTCGCCAGCCCGCTGATTCAATAGAACAGACGCAGCAATGAGTGCTTGTTTGCCATTAACCGATTCCTCTTTCTCAATTGCGGTCTTAATATATCTTGCAAGATTTGTTGTGCCTTGCCTTGATGTGAGTGATGACTGCGCATTGAGAAAATCGCTCATCCAGTAACGCGATACGTCATTATGAGTCTTGGTGATTTGCTTATCGACGATACGACCGTTCCAAAACATTGACCTGCTGTGTTCATCCTCGAATAGCGCCGACTTATAAAATTGGGACTTCTTCGTAAAGGCCTCCATTATCACTTCGAGGTCAATCGTACCGTCGTTCCTGGGATTAGTCGTGATTACCTCATCTTCCCTAAACCGCGTCAAAAGTACTCTGTGCTTATTACCCCGCTTCCCTTCAATGATCGTGAATAAGCCAGTCTTATTTCTATGGTCTGTTACCGAATACAGCCGATGGGCAAGCCCGGTAGCAAGCCTTCTTTTTTCATCAATGTCCTCTGTACCGCATATTGCGACCAGCGTGTCTCGAACTAGGTTGTCCTGACTTCCTCCACTTCTAAATTGGATTTCGACCTTGCATTCTTCTGCAGACTTATTAAAGAGCTCCTTAAAATAGGTCTGTGCAGTTGTCCCCATCTGAGGCTGACTGTAGCGAATCTGCGGGACGTGGGCCACTTCTCGCATCGCGTCTTTCCCAGGAGGAACAGAGGCGGCGAAGCTAAACACTACTTGATGCTCTTGGCTAGGCATTGATTGTGCAGATGAACTTAAATATTCAAAACGAAAAAACCATTCGCATCGTCTGATGGCAAGTTGGTTGTTCAAATTCTAAGATCTTTTCATCATCGGCTGGGAGTGGAGGGGTCCGCAGAAACGAACTCACGCTCGGGAGTCGAGGGCATAGAACGTGAATGCGAACGCGGGGTTGGTCGGTGGCATTCCCGGCGAAGCGGTTTTCGCGCCCCGCTCCGGCGCCTCGCTCCAGAGGAGCGAGATATTTGTAGCCGCCGGTTTTAACCGGCGGGTGCGAGGCCGCCAGCACAATCAAGCTCCATCGGAGCGACATATTAGGCTCCATCCCAAAAGAAAATATTGCGCTCCTGACGGAGCTTGAAATTCTCTCCGATCACAACACCGTGGGTTGAAACCCACGGCTACAACTATTACGCTCCTGCCGGAGCGATGACGGAATGATCTTCGTCAATCGCGGCAGGACGTGCGCGGCACGTCCCTACGGCTGCTCGGCACTCGATATGGCTGGCATGTTATCGGCGAACGGATTATCGCCACGCGCTGCGAGTTCGTAGCCATCGGCGTAGGTCGATCCGATCAACTGGCTGATGAGCGGGATATCCTCGGTAATAATTCCGTCGGCTCCCATGTCGAGGTAATCCCTCATATAACTTTCGTTATCGATGACCCAGGCGTAGGTCATTTTGAGTCCGCCGGCAATTCCCCGGAATCGAATCGCTTCGCGGACCCAATCGGCATACGCATCATAGAATCCCCTCCAGAGCAAATTCGTGAGACCCGCGCCATACGTGTAGTTGATGCCGAGCGTCCGGAAGTGTTCGTACACCCGTGTCGGCGCGACTCCTTCATCGACACCGACAGCTTCATTGGGCCGTTGATCGCCCCGGACTCCATCTAAGAACGCCATCGCCGAGGGTTCGCCAATCGTCGTCAGGATTGGGATGTCGCTGAACTCATAGGCAAATTCATTGCGAATGAGCTTGTAGAGATCTTTGATGTCGTACGCGTAAGGTGGTTTCAAGTCAAACGCAGCGAGCGCGAGATTCGGGATGCTCCCGTCGCGAATCAGATCGCCTAAGTCGTTGAGATACTGTTTGAGCAAAGGATAGTCCTCCGGATCGCCGGAGCTATGACTCACATAGAATGTCGCGCTGGGTGCGTCGTAGTGGACATCGGGTTCGATGGCATTCGCTCCCTGCGCGAGGCATTCGTATGCCTCATAGCTGGTGTTCGGATTGTGACCGATAATATAAAATTTTCTCTTCATGGCCGCGGTGAAAGAAGGTTGCCATCCACTCACCCTTCGCGCCAGTCGGATGAGCCGTGGAGGATCGCGGGCGGAGTAGCGGAGGGGGCCGCCTGCACAATCTCGCGCTCCGGAGTCGAAGGCGTAGACTGCATGGTAAACATTGGATTCGTCGGGCGCATTCCGGTTCTCAGTGTTCTCCCAGGCCAAGCCCGCCGACCTCCGCGATGGGTTGCTTGAGCGCGGTCGCCAGCTCTTGCGGCGAGTGATCCTCGGAGGCGCGAACGACCTCCTTGAAGTTGCGGAATGAGATGCCTTCGGTCATAACGATGATGAGTCCGGTGACGGTGGTGAGGATATCGAACGCGGCGTGTGTCAGCGTGGCATACGTGATGGCCGCCGCCAGCGGCACGCTGAAGATCCGGAACAGCGCCTGGCTGATCAGGTAGTGGTACGACCCGACGCCACCCGGAGTCGGCACGAGAAACGCGATGCCGGAGACGACGCGGAGAAAAAACGCGCCGACGATTCCGACCGCCATGATCTGCGGCTCCGGAAATGCGAAGAGCCATGCGTACATGCTGAGTACATAAAAAATCCAGATGCCGACGGTACCGATGACGACCGGTACTGCCCCGCTGGCGCGGACGCCGCGGAGTCCGCTGGCGAACTCGGTGGCGGCCCGTCCGATCGGGCCTTCGAGCTTCGCGGGCCAGTTGCGGATGATGCGGTGGATGACGCGTTCGGTCTTGCCCGCGCTGAAGATCATCGTGATGACGAGCGCCATGAGCAGGACCATACCGGCCATGATCGGGAGCGTTTCACCGGCCAGTGACGGAAACGCGTTGGTGATCTCCCGCGGGAATACGACGAGCGCCAGCATCATGACCAGCACATTGGCGATGAGATCGACGACGCGCTCGATCAGGATCGTGGCAATCGTGCCGCTCATAAAGACCTTCTCGTGCTTTGCGAAAATATACGGTCGGACAAGCTCTCCGGAGCGCGGGATAACGTTGTTCATGGCATACGCACCCATGATGGCTTTGAATGCGATGAGAATGCTGGTGCCGGGCTTCATGGGTCGCGCAATGACCGTCCAGCGCCATGCGCGGAAGACGTGGGAGCAGAACAGCAAAGCCACCCCCACCAGGATAAGCAGGATGTTCGTGCGGGCCAGTTCATCGAGCAATGCGCTGAGATGGACCCCTCGGAACGCGAGGTACAGCGCCCCTCCGGTAATGAGGATCGTGATGAAAAGACGGATGAGCGGGTGTTTCATCGTGTGCAATATAGCTCATCTCATAGCCAATGACGTGCCCGGACGTATTTTTGTAGCATGCCATTGCGCAAAGAGCAGTTCGAAACGACTTCGGGAATCGAGATCGGGCGGGTGTATTCCGAAAAAGAATCGCCCGGGGAGTTTCCGTTTACCCGCGGGATTTACCCGGAAATGTACCGGTCGCGTCTCTGGACGATGCGCCAGTATGCCGGTTTTGGCTCGGCGGCGGAGTCGAACAAGCGATATAAGTATTTGCTGGCTTCGGGGACAACGGGGCTGTCGATTGCCTTCGACCTGCCGACGCAAATCGGGTACGACTCGGACCACCCGATGGCAAGCGGTGAGGTCGGGCGCGTCGGCGTCGCCATCGACTCGCTCGAGGATTTTGACGTGCTGTTCGATGGCATCGAGATGGCGAAGGTCTCGACCTCGATGACGATCAACGCGACGGCCTCCATCCTGTTGGCGCTGTATGTGGCGAAGGCCAAGAAGCAGGGCGCAGAGCTGCGAAAGCTCTCGGGGACGGTGCAGAATGACATCCTGAAGGAGTACGCGGCGCGCGGGACCTACATCTATCCGCCGACGCCATCGATGCGGATCGTGACCGATCTCTTTCGCTGGTGCGCGGAGGAGCTGCCGACGTGGAACACGATCTCGATCTCGGGCTACCACATCCGGGAAGCCGGCGCGACGGCCGTCGAGGAGATCGCGTTCACGCTTTCGAATGGCATCGCATATGTCCAAGCTGCACTGGATGCGGGCCTCGATGTCGATCGGTTTGCGCCGCGACTCTCATTCTTCTTCAATGCGCATTCGAATTTCTTCGAGGAGATCGCGAAATTCCGTGCGGCGCGAACGCTGTGGGCCGAAATCATGCGCGATCGGTTTCATGCGAAGAGCCAGGAGTCGATGAAGCTCCGGTTTCACTCGCAGACCGCAGGCTCAACGCTGACGGCGCAGCAGATCGAGAACAATGTCGTCCGGACGACGATCGAGGCGATGGCTGCCGTGCTTGGTGGCACGCAATCACTGCACACGAACGGCAAGGACGAGGCGCTGGCCCTGCCAACGGAATCTTCGGCTCGCACCGCGCTCCGGACGCAGCAAATTATCGCCTACGAGTCGGGCATCGCGGACACTGTCGACCCGATGGCGGGCAGCTATTATGTGGAGTATCTCACAAGCGAGCTGCGACGTCGGAGCCTTGAACTGATTGGCGAGATCGATGCTGTGGGTGGTGCGGTGCGTGCAATCGAGCATGGATTCTATCAGGACCAGATCGCTCGAAGCGCCTACGAGTGGCAGAAGAAAGTTGAGTCCAAACAGGAGATCGTCGTCGGCGTCAACGAGTTTGTGACCGAAGAGTTGAACCCGCCGGACGTGCTTCGGATCGACCCGAATCTGGAGCACGAGCAAGCCGAGCGCGTTCAGGCGCTCCGCGCAAAGCGAAATCAAGCGGCAACAGACCGGGCAATTGCGGCAGTGGAGCAAGCCGCCCGCAGCGGCGAGAATCTTATGCCGCTCATCATCAGCGCTGTCGAAGCCTTCGCCACATTGGGTGAAATTTCAGACACGATGCGGCGAGTATTTGGAGAATATCACGAGTGAAGCCCCTGACCGAAGCTCAGGCCAAAGAGATCCGAGGACTGCTGACACGTCCTCGGATGCGGAGCAATCAGGGGCAGTTCATCATCGAAGGCCCGCACTTGCTTGAAGCGGCATTGGACAAGGCCCCCGAGCTGATCGCGCGGATCGCAATTACGAGTCATGCCGCAGAGCGATTCGCAGGATTACTCGATCGTTGCATACATCATGGAGCGGCGCTCTATTCCATTTCCGATAAACTCGCGAGTCGTCTGAGCGATACAGAGGAATCGCAGGGAATCCTCGGTGTGCTTCGCATCCCTGAACCGAAGATCGAAGCGAGCGGAGATTTTGCTCTTGCCCTTGACGGTGTGCAAGATCCTGGCAACGTCGGCACGATCATCCGGACTGCCGCGTGGTTTGGTGTGAAGTCGGTATTCCTTGGCGAGGGAACAGCAGATCCCTATGCCCCCAAAGTCATTCGGGCAACACAGGGTGCAATCTTCAGCGTTGGCCTCGAATCGGGAATCGATCTCTCTCGTCGGATTGCCAAGCTTCGGTTTGCCGGTTGGAAAGTATTTGCGACGATGGTCTCAAAGCATGCGAAGTCGATTTTCGATACCGAATTCCCGAGCAAGACTCTGCTGGTCTTTGGGAGCGAAGCCCGAGGAATTCGTCAAGGACTCCTTCCACTGACGGATGGCGAGATTGTAATTCCGCGATATGGCGAAGGCGAATCATTGAATGTCGCGATCAGCGCGGCGATCATCCTGGCCGAGGCTACCCGTCAGCGCACGGCAAGTTTGGGGTGAGTATTCTGACCGATCAACTGTTCTTCGCTCCTGTGCAAACCAACTTGGACGCTGTGACCCGCCCCGTATCGGTATTCTCACCTGTTGGACGGGAGATCATCTTTGGCAATTCTGATCGGCTGGCTGTCATTGCAGGGCCATGTGTTGTTGAGTCTGAGCCGCTCCTGAGGACAGTCGCCGAAAGGCTGCTCGAGATTCAATCCTCGCTGCCAGTTGACTTCATTTTCAAGTCATCCTACCGGAAGGCAAACCGAACGAGTTCTACCAGTTTTACCGGCATTGGCGATGAGAAGGCCCTGACACTTCTGGCCAAGATTCGGGCGGATTATGATCTGCCAATTCTGAGTGATGTGCATGATGCGTTAGAGATTGCATCAGCCTCACAAGTCATTGATATTATTCAAATTCCAGCTTTCCTCTCACGTCAAACCGAGCTGCTCCAAGCTGCTGGCAAAACCGGTAAAATCGTTGAAGTTAAAAAGGGACAATTCATGTCTGCCGAGGACATGCGCCATGCCAAGGCCAAGATTGAGGAGACTGGCAACAACCGAGTAATCCTCGCCGAACGAGGGACGTTCTTTGGCTATGGCGATCTCGTCGTTGATTTCCGTTCATTGGTGCACATGCGTTCGTTTGGATGTCCGGTCATCTACGATGCTACGCACTCCATCCAGCGTCCGAGCCAGAATGGTGTGAGCGGTGGCGATCGGCGCTTCCTTGCCCCATTGGCTCGCGCAGCGGTGGCTGTCGGAATTGACGGGTTGTTTCTCGAGACACACCCAAATCCTGCCGAAGCGCTCAGCGACCGGGATTCGCAGCTTCCGCTTGACGAACTCGAATCGCTGCTCGAACGTCTACTCGCCGTCCGGGATTCAGTAACAAGAACCGTCTGACTGTGTACGATTTCTCAAAAAGCGCCGCCCGAACGTTTGAAATAGAAGAACGGGCATTGCATGCGACCGGCTCCTCACTCGATGGCGCTGCCTTTTCTCATGCCTGCGAGCTGCTTATCAATACCAAGGGTCGTGTGATTGTGACCGGTGTCGGCAAATCCGGTCATATCGCCAATAAGATCGCTTCCACCCTGACCTCGACCGGAACACCAGCATTCTTTCTTCATCCCGCCGAAGCTGCACACGGTGATGTCGGGCTCGTGCAACCTGGAGACATTGCGATCATCCTCAGCAAGAGCGGGGCGTCAGATGAACTGCTGATGTTACTTCCGGCGCTGGATCGCATCCACGTTGCCATCATCGCCATCACCTGTTCGACGGATTCAAAATTGACGCAGGCGGCTCATGACTCAGGTGGGGCACTCTTGCTTGTGCACTGCATGGAAGAAGCTTGCCCGCATGACCTGGCCCCGACGGCATCCACGACCGCTTCGCTTGCGCTCGGCGATGCGTTGGCAATCGCGCTGCTGGAGGCTCGTCAGTTCTCCCCGCAAGATTTCGCCCGCCTGCATCCCGCTGGTGCATTGGGACGCAAGCTAACCTTTTCAGTGCGGGACCTCATGGGCAGCGGGCCACAGCTTCCGGTCGTGCCGGCCTCTGCAACACTCAATGAGGTCATGCTTGAAATGTCGCGGAAACGCTATGGCGCGACTGCAGTAACCGTGGATGGCGAGCTTGCCGGGATTATTACCGACGGTGACTTACGAAGGCATTTTCTTGCAAATCCGTCTGTCGATTCGCGAGAAGTTCGTGCGACGAATCTGATGTCTCCTTCGCCGCGTACCATTGGTGCTGAAGCGCTGGCGATCGAAGCACTGCATCAAATGGAGGACACTACTCCCAAGGTGATGCAACTTCTGGTACTGAGCGAGTCCGGCGAGCTCACTGGTATCATTCACATGCACGATCTCGTGAAGGCAGGTATTAGTTCGTGAGAAGGCTTTCGATCATCGTTGGCTGCGTTGTGGGGCTCTCGCTGACTCTTGGGAGTTGCGATGAAGGTCCGAAGGTGATGCCGGGTACGACACAGAATGGCATTCGTGTCCCTGTCGGTTTAGATAAGCCGACCCAGGTGAGCTATAACACCTCGATGAATTTTTCTTCCAGCGGGATGCTCCGAGCGATTCTGCACGCGGGCCGCATCCAGCAGTTCGATACCAAGCGCTATACCTGGCTCGATAGCAGCGTCAAGGTCGATTTTTACAATCGCGATGGGAAGCACTCGACAATTCTTACAAGCATGAGTGCAAGGGTCAATCAACTGACAAACAATATGACGGCCTACGGGCATGTCCATATCGTGAGTGACTCAGGGACGGTTGTCGATACCGATTCGCTCGAGTGGCTCAACAAGGAGCAGACACTTCATTCGGATGCCGCCGTTCACATTGTCGAGCCCAACGGGCGAATAACGGACGGCGTTGGATTTGAAAGCGATCAAAATCTCGAGCATTATCACATTCTGCACCCCGTAATCCTGGCGCCCAGCGGAGCGTTGGAATCGGGCTCTCGCACGAACGAAAAGACCTTGAAGCCGCAGGAGCAGCCGATACCTGGCGCGGGAGCGTTTGGCGGAGCTCCGCGAGTTCAACTACCCGTAGACACGATCCATCGTGATTAGCTCGCTTGAGTTGCTTTCTGTTTCTTCGAGCGAGAATTTGCCGGTGGCAGAGGTGGTGCGGGGGGCCCATTGCGCAAGAGATCACTCAGCAATGCTTTATCTTCTTCGGTGCCGAACTCATCGATGAGCTTCAGTGCTGTGAGAACGTACCCACGAGTGTGGACGGTATGATGGCGAATGACATCGAACGCCCGCTCGATGCCGGTCCGATCATCGGAATCTGCTTGAGTATTCATAGAGGAGAGCATCCTGCCTGGTTATTGATCAGAACCATTAGAGATGAATTCGCGTGAAATCCTGAAATCACTCAAGAATAGTAGCGAGTTCCGGGCACTCGACTTGCCCGGAAGTTATTTTGCACTCCCCTAACGAATGCCCAATATTTTATCCGGCCTGAACGAGGCCCAATTAGAAGCAGTCCGTAACTCGAATGGCCCCACGATGATCGTGGCCGGTGCCGGTTCGGGAAAAACCCGCGTGCTTACCCATCGAATCGCCTTCCTGCTGGAAAATGGGGTAAAACCATGGCAAATCCTCTCACTGACCTTCACTAATAAAGCGGCGCGAGAGATGAAGGAGCGAATTTCCGGAATGGTCGAGCCAGAATGGGCGTCGGCGCTGTGGATGGGTACATTCCACTCCGTGTTCGCCAGGCTGCTTAGGCGCCATGCGAAGGAAATCGGGTACACTTCCAGCTTTACGATCTACGATTCAGACGACTCGCTTTCGGCAATCAAGCAGGTCATGAATGGCCTTTCGATTTCGAAAGAGCAATTCAATCCCAATGCGGTTCGCTCCCGCATTTCAAGTGCAAAGAACCAGTTGGTGTATCCCGAAGAGTATCAACGACTGGCGCGCGATTTTTTTGCAGAGCAGGTCGCCCAGATCTATCCCGAATATGTCCGGGTGCTGAAATCATCGAATGCGATGGATTTCGACGACCTGCTTCTCAAAACGATCGATCTCTTCGATGCGCATCCCGAGGTCCTGATCGAATACCAAAACAAATTTCGATATGTCCTCGTCGATGAGTATCAGGACACGAACCGCGCACAGTATGCGATCATCAAGCGACTGGCGGCGCAAAGCAGAAATCTTACCGTGGTCGGCGATGACGCACAATCGATCTATGCCTTTCGGGGTGCGGACATCGGAAATATCCTCGATTTCGAACGTGACTGGCCCGAAGCCAAGATCTTCCGGTTGGAACAAAATTACCGTTCAACGAAGAACATCCTCGCCACGGCCGGCGAGCTGATCAAGAACAACAAGGGCCAAATTCCCAAGACCCTCTTTACCAATAATCCACACGGCGATCCCGTGCGCATCATCGAGTGCATGGACGAACGCGATGAGGCAAGCGCGGTCGTCCGAGCAATCGAGGATGAAGCGCGAAAGGAGAAACTCGATCTTCGAGATTTCGCGATTCTCTACCGGACAAATGCCCAGAGCCGCGCCCTCGAAGATGCCCTGAGACGCCAAGGAATTCCATATACGATTGTAGGCGGCACGGCATTCTACAAGCGCAAGGAAATTAAAGATGTCCTGGGCTACGTGCGGCTGCTTGTGAATCCGACCGATACCGAGAGTCTCATGCGCGTCATTAATTACCCGGCGCGCGGCATTGGTCAGACGACGCTCGAGCGTATCCAGGCGTACGCGCGAGATCACGGAATCACAATGCTTGCCGCGCTGGAATCGATTGATTTCGTCACTGCGATTCAGCCCCGAATCGCCGGCAAGATCCGTGAATTTGTCCGCCTGATTCAGCGCTACTCTGCCCTCAAGGAACAGATGTCTCCGGGCGAGCTGATGCGGGCGCTGATCGATGAGACAAATATTCTCCAGGACCTGAAGCTCGAGAACACAATGGACTCGCTGGCCCGCCGCGAGAACATTCAGGAATTCCTTTCGGCGATCACCGACTACTTTCACGAAAAACCGGAAGCCAAGCTCGAGACCTTCCTAGAAGAAGTCGCACTGGTCAGTGAAGTCGACACTGTCGATGGTTCGAAGAATACCGTCACCATGATGACACTGCACGCAGCTAAGGGTCTGGAATTCCCTGTCGTTTGCATCACGGGACTCGAGGAGGGGCTGTTTCCAAGTCAGGCATCCAAAGATGACGCAAAGGCCCTGGAGGAAGAGCGCCGATTGCTCTATGTGGGTATTACACGCGCAAAGAGCAAGTGCTACATTTATTATGCACTGGCGCGCTTGCGATTTGGCGAAACCGTCCGCGAAATGCCCTCGCGATTCGTCGAAGAATTGGAGCCATCGGGCTCAACTGAGCGGGTGACAAGTTACGGGACGAAGCCACGCGAGCGGCAGCCGGCGACCGAATACCAGCGCGAGACCTCTTACCTGCTCTCCGGCTCACCGCAAGTCAATGGCCGAACCTTCACTCGCAAGCGCCGCGAACGCGATCCATTATCGCGGCAGGAGACTGCTGCTGGACCTTACATCGATGGGGATAGTCCGACCAACTATTCGCAGACCGAAGAGACTATTCATCGCGGCGTCCGCGTCTACCATGAGACGTTTGGCGAGGGCCGGGTCCTGGAAGTTGCCGGACGAGGCGAAAAGGCAAAAGCAACTGTCGAGTTTGCCAAGTTCGGGCGCAAAAACCTGATGCTGAAATTCGCGAACCTAAAACTTCTATAGTGTCTGCTCCATCGCGCGGATTCGTTCGATCTGTGCCCGATTCCATTCGGTCTGTGCTTCGCCCTCGTTGACTGGCGTAGAAAACCATGCGTCCAAAATCTCCTGCATGATTGGGACGGTCGTAGAGCGGAGACTAAGCGCGAGGATATTGGCGTGATTGAAGATTCGAGCGCCGCGAGCTGTTTCGGCATCGGCAATCAGCGCCGCGCGAATGCCGGCAATCTTGTTCGCCGCGATCGCAACACCCGTTCCGGTCCAGCAGCAAACAATGCCTTCATCGGCTCGTTGTTCGGCAACAGCCCGCGCAACATCCTCGGCGACAAGCGGCCAGTCACGTCCAGCGTCGCCTTTGTTCAGTGGACCGAATTCGATTCTTTCATGCCCTCGCTTTTCAAGTTCGAGAATGAGTGCTTCTGTTAACTCTGTCGCTGTATCGGAGCCAATGGCAATTCGCATGATCTGTGAACGTCGGGAATCGATATTCTATTTCCAGGAAGTCTTTTAGGGTCACCACGTGGAGAGCTTCGGACCATTGGCCCGGAACAAGGACGTCCTATGACCATAGTCCACCAAGAGATGACCATCGAGATCGATGTAGTCGAACATGCCAGATCCACACGCGAGCGCTACACTCGCCGCCATTCCGATTTCGCCTTCGAGCATGCAACCGATCATCAGCTTCCGATTTGCGGCCTTCGCGATGGCAATCGTATCGAGCGCACCGAGGATGCCGGACTTCATCAATTTGATATTCACTCCTTGTACGTTGGTCTCCGCGAATAGCCGATAGGCCTCGCGAGCATTGCGGCATCCTTCATCGGCAATAATGGGCACTGCTGTGAGACGCGAAACCTCGTCGAGTGCTCGGATATCCTCCTTTGGGACAGGCTGTTCCATAAGTTCAATTTCGATTCCGGCGTGCTGCAGAGAATCCAGCAGATCCATGGTACTCCTAACAGTCAATGATTGATTCGCATCCAACCGGAACCTGGCGTCGGGGAGCGCATTCGCTATGCCAGCAATGCGGTCCAAGTCTTCTTCCACGCTACCGCCCCCAACCTTGAGCTTAAAAATCCGAAAGTCATCATTGTAGGCTTCGCAAGCAACCTCAAGGGCGTTCGGAAGCCGCGAGATCGTGATGTCCGTTTCAACCTCTGCCTTTGCGGCGCCGAGTAATGTCTGTGCGGAAATCCCAGCCTTTGCAGCAAAGGCATTTAGCAGTGCGATTTCGACACCAGCACGAGCGGCCGGATGCTCCGGGAAAGCCCGCTCCATTCCGCGACTGATCGCAAGCCAATCGCCAATTTGCTCGCCTCGAACCATCGCATCGAGCTTCGGTGCAAGCTCGAGCACGGACTCAGGAGTCTCGCCGGTCACATATTGCACCGGTACGGACTCTCCAGGAAAAGACTCCCCCGCTTCGGTCGTCAAAGTCCATCGAATAATATTCGCATGGGTTGCACTCCGGATGGAAAGAATGAACGGTTGCCGCAAAATGATCTGCGAATATTCCGCTTTGAGCCTCTGAATTCTGGATTTCACGAATTTTCGGAACGCACTTTGTTCAACAAATAGGTGGGATAGGAATACGGCTGACAACAATTGAAGGAATACTTATGATTAACGACGCAAAGCGAGGAATGAACCCCAAATCCACTAAATCGGCCCGACAACCCCACGGTCCACAATCCGAAGAAGGGCGAATGTTGAGTAGAGCCCCTCGTGACACTACCCGAGGCGATGCTCGCAGTGGTGCGGTTGGACGTGCAATCGGCGCTGCGACGAAGGACAACCGCCACGGGCTGCATACTGACCGAAGCACAAACCGCCGAACGGAATCCCGACGCCAAGGCTCTATGGGCAGTGAATCCAAAAGTAAGCGGAATCGCAAGAACGACTAGACTGCGGTCAGGTCTACGGGCCGCACATGAGACACTCGATATTCCAGGATTGTGTTGAGGCTTCGATCGACTGAACCCTGTTGCAGTACATGCCACAATCTAAGAAGCTGACCCTTGCTGAAATTCGCCGCCGAGCGCGACAGATAAAGCTCGTGCTTACGGATGTCGACGGTGTCCTTACCGATACTGGCGTCTATTACTCGGCGATGGGTGAGGAACTCAAGCGCTTCAGTATTCGGGACGGAATGGGGATGGAACGGCTGCGTGATATGGGTATCTCAACGGCGATGATGACTCGCGAGGCATCTCCGCGTGTCGAGGCGCGCTCGAAGCAATTGAAACTTCCATTCTATTTTCCTGGAATCTGGAATAAGCGCGAGGAGCTATCCCGAGTGCTCAGTGAGACCGGGTTTGAAGTCAGCCAACTGGCATACATCGGTGATGATCTGAATGACGTGGAAGTTATGGCCGTAATCCGCCAGGAAGGATTGACATGTTCTCCGGCGGATGCCATGCCAGAAGCAAAGGCCGTGGCCCACTATATTGCGAAGGCCACTGGGGGAAACGGTGCCTTTCGAGATTTTGCTGAGTGGATTCTGAAAAATCGGAAATAGCGATTCAATCGACTTCGACAAAGGTAAGGCTCCGAAGATCCTTGAACGCACAAAGTACCTGGATTCTTCTTACACAGAGTAGGTTTATCAATTATTCGCACTTCTATTTCGAACATTATGCCGCTGACCCCAAAAGACCGATTAAGCACCGAGCAAATCACGGCGAAGCTCACACCATTGACGGGTTGGAGCTACAACTCCGCGAAGCCACAGATCGAGAAGAATTTCGAGCGCAAAGACTTCGTGGATTCCACAAGCTTCATTCAAGAGATCGCGGAAATAGCTGAGCGCCACGATCATCATCCCGATCTTCTGTTGCATGATTATAAATACGTTCAGGTCATGCTATCGACACATTCGGCCGGTGGAATCACGCAGAGCGATTTCGATGTCGCTCAAGAAATCGATCGCATTCCATCCTAATCCATGCAGCGTCTCTCCGCCCTCCTGGTATTACAGTTTTTGCTTCTTGTTCCTGGTATGAGCATTGCCCAGGACCTGGGGCATGAAGTATCGCTCGATACTTTGCATAAGTATGGTTTGTACGATGTGGACCGTCTGCCACCCTCGTTTCATGCCAACCGGCGGAAGTGCGTGCTCGATTCGATGGCGCCACATTCGGTTGCAGTCCTATTATCCACCCGTGAAAAGGTACGCTCCAATGACATCGACTACGAATTCCATGAAGACCCAAATTTCTATTATCTCACCGGTTGTCTGGAGCCAAAGAGCGCTCTCATTCTGAGCAAAGATCCGATCTCAGTCGCTGGACACGGGGTCCACGAAATTCTGTTTGTTCAGCAGCGCGATCCGAAGCAAGAGACATGGACTGGCAAGCGGCTCGGACCGGAAGGCGCATTGGCCGTACTCCGTCCGGAATCTGCATTGCCGATTGACAGCCTAAATGACTACTTGCAGAGACTCCTCCCTCATTCTGATTCACTGTATTATCGACCTATTGGACTGAAGCCGGAGAGCGATCCTGTTTACATGAGTGCCCCGAATGAGTCTATGCCCTCTGTTGAGAATCCCTACAAAGTAATCACAAGTACTCGGCTTTCGAAAGTCCTTGCGGAATTACGCGAAGTGAAAATGCCAGAGGAACTTCGCCTGATGCGGCGAGCAATTGCCATTTCAAATGAGGCGCATAATGCAGTGATTCGCAAGGCGCGTCCGGGATGGTACGAATATCAGATTCAGGGACTCGCGGAGTCGATCTTTACGGAGAATGGCGCGGAGTATACCGCATATCCTTGCATTGTTGGAAGTGGACCGAACTCCACGATTCTCCACTATGAGACAAACCGCCGGCAGACACAGCCCGGCGATTTTATCGAGATGGATATGGGCGCGGAATATCACGGCTATGCCGCGGATGTAACGCGGAGCTTTCCCATATCGGGACAGTTCACGCCGGAGCAGCGCACCATATATTCGCTCGTGCTCGAAGCTCAAGATAGCGGCATTCAGGCGTGTCAGGCTGGCGCTGCGTTTTGGGCCGCGCATTTCGCCGCGCGCCGCGTAATTGTTCGCGGACTTTTGCGACTTGGAATCATCAAGGATTCCAACGAGTATCGTCAATACTTCATGCATGGCACATCCCATTACCTCGGGCTCGATGTACATGATGCAGGGACCGGAGGACCACTTCGGTCAGGGAATGTACTAACCGTTGAACCGGGAATCTATATTCCGGAAGGAAGTCCTTGCGACCGAAAATGGTGGAACATTGGGTGCCGCATTGAAGATGACATCTTGATCACACCAACGGGCCCGGAAATTTTGTCTCGAAACTCGCCCCGGACGATTCCTGAACTCGAACGATTAATGGTTCGCACACGATAACTGATTATGGTCAAACGACTTGTTCTCTTGCTCCCGCTTCTCTGTATCGCTCTATCGGCTAACGCCCAGGAGGGCGTGGAACGGCTCGCACCGTTCGCTCATGGCGCCGGGCGAACGTATGCCGTCACGGCTCGAGGCCTTGACGCCGTCGGACTGAATCCCGCGCTCCTTGCCTATGGCACTCCAAGAGCATTTGAATTGGTGATCGCGCCTATTTCCTCTTTTGGGATTAGCAGCGGATCGAGTCTTTCTTCCATCAATAATATTTCGAGCGCCTTTAAAACCGATTCTGTCACTGGCAATAGCACGCTGCTGGATCAATTCTATCACAATCAAGTTTCCGCTGATCTAAGCGCTCGAATTTTCGGACTTTCCTTTTCCACCGCATCCATTGGAACATTCGCTGTTACCTGGGATGTCCACGCAGCATTTCGGTCTGTCATACCGGACGCCCTTCTCAACTATGTGCATCCGCCCCAGGATACCGCAAACTTCGTGCTCGGCACCATATTACCACCTCAGCAAGTCGACGTGCAAGGCGTGTGGTATAATGAATACGGTATCAGTTATGGCAAGACATTCTTTGCAGGCAGTGAGCCAGGAGATGCTGACATCGCGGGGGGACTTACACTGAGCTACGTGCAGGGCATCGCATACATGCGAGTCAATCCATCGTCGTTCGTAAGCTTCCATGAGCCAGGGATTCCGAACCCGCCGCAATCACACACCAATATCCAAACGCAGTACTCCATCCAATTCTCGACCTCGGATGCCTTCAATGGAAAGCTCCCGAACGGATTGAGTCTTGATTTGCTGAGTGGTTCGACCGCTGGTTCCGGAATCGGGGTCAGTCCGGCTATTGCCGTTTCGGAAACGCCGGTGGCGGGACAGTCTCCTCGTTGGCGATTTGGCCTCAGTGTTACTGACATCGGGTCGATCCGTTGGACGAGCCATACCGATGTCAGGAGGCAGGACAGTGCGAATGTTATCATATATACCCAGCCACAAGGCGGCGGATCATTCAGTGAGGATTCGATCCGCTCCTATTTGAAACAGCTTGGTGGTAAGCTCGATACAACGGACGCACCATTTACCTCGTCCTTGCCAACCACCTTGCACATCGCCGCCGCGCTTGATCTTAGTGTTCTTGGAATTGACATCCCAAACTCCTCGCTTTCGGTAGCGTCCGAATTTGCCTACGGATTTACCGATGTCGTAGGTTCGCCGCAAAAGGGACGTTTTGGTCTCGCGGCGATCTTTGACCGTCCCAGTACCTCGATCGCATTCCACACCGCAGTAGGAATCACCACGCAAGAAGGAACAACGTCACTGACGGTTGCCCTCGGAGCCGGGATCGGGAATGCGTTCTTTTTGGATTTAGGAACATCGAATATATCCGGTCTTTTCAGCAGCACGGGTCGACCAGATTTCGCCGCTGGAATGAAGATACTCTTTTAAGGAGCAAGCACGAACGGGATCGTGGATATGCCCGATCCTGTGGTCAGCCTGCCAAAGTAAACGCCACTTGCGAGACCATTGGGAATCCATTGGAGTGACTCCGTGCCGTTTGCCATCATCCCGCCATCGACAAACCCGACACTCCGGCCCATTACGTCATAGATTTCAAGCCAGACATTCGGTGCACCGAATAGATTGAAAGTAAATTGATACGTTCCGTTGCTTTCCCGCATTACAGATAGTCTAGCAGGGTTGTTTGGCGACGACTGGACCAGCATGCTCCGCGGTGAAGCGCCATCAAGCAGCCAATTATGTGGGTCGAACGTGATCAGGGAAGCTGGTTTTGATAGTTGAAAAACATACGACTGAAGAGGATGGTTATTCCATACCTGAACCATCGTATCGAGCCCAGGGCCGGTAAACCGCAACTCGATCGGCATGACAAAGAACGGACTATTCGGTGATGACCCGCGCTGACTGATCGCGACCGAAACAAGAGAATCTTGCTCGGACCACGCGATGGAGTATTGTGGGAAACCATCTCCATAGATCCATTCATCGAAAAACCACTTGAGATCTTTGCCGCTAGCTCTTTCGATGGCAGCTCGAAAGTCCTCCGTTGAGGCGACGCCATACCGCAGGGGACCCATCATATATTCGCGGACGCAGCGATAGAAGGCAGTGTCGCTTCCGAGAACGTAATTCAGCATGTGAAGAACGAGACCCGGTTTTGCGTACACCAATCGGCCATCCAACACGCGTTTACCGCGCTGGTAATCATCCGGAGCATTCTGGAACACACTATCCGTCTGGTGGACCCTGCCATCCGTCACTTCGGTCACGTACGCTTCCGCGAGGGAGAAATCAGTGTCCACCCATGACTGTCCAAAGCGCCGCCTTCCAAATAGATCCGTTACATAAGTCGCAAAGCCTTCATTGAGCCAGCAATCATTCCACGTTTTGCAAGTAATACCATCGCCGAACCACTGGTGTGCCGTTTCGTGTGCGAGGAGACTCCAATCCGCATCGTTACAGAATGAGAGGGTTTGATTCTCCATTCCGCCGCCATGCCATTGACATGTGCCGTATTTCTCTCGCCGGAATGGATAAGGCCCGAACCATGCTTCATATTGATCGATAATCGTATCGATCAATAGCAGATCGGTGCGCATTGTATCTGTCGAGACCGGGAAGACATAATTCAGAATACGCGTGCTGTCGCCATCGGCCCAGCGGTGCCAGTGTGTTAGCGTGTCGAACTCGGTGCACGCAAATGCAAGCAAGTAGTGGTCGATTGGATATGATTCGTGCCACCAAAATGTATGTGAGGTATCATGATCGATTACGGCCCGAAGCGTGCCATTGGAAGCAATGGAATAGCGCAGATCGCATGTAATTAATAGATCGGCCGAATCCACCTTTTCCGCGGGATTATCTTTGCAGGGCCACCACTGCTTCGATCCGAATGGCTCACTCGCAGTCCAGATGATTGGAATTCCTGTCGGTTGCCAATCCTGGAAAGTGTGAATATACGCACCATACGAGTAACCATGATAAGCGATGGCAACATCAAAGACCTCACCGGGACTGTATGCTGCCGATGGAGTGAGATAGAGTGTATCGTCCACGTGATTGTATGCTGCTGCTACTCCGCCGGCGGTTAAGGTATCGATCGAAAGCACCGAGCGCATGCTCAGACGCATCGGATGGCCGGCAGGCATTGCACGAGCAACGCAACGGAGCGTCACTTTGCCGATGAGGTATTCTGTGTCAGGACGCACGGTAAGCTCAAATCGAACGTAAGTCACACGGAACGTCGAATCTGTATCAATATACGTGACTGACTGACCGCGGACAAAATGCAGCGGTGCGAGTATAATCAAGGTAATACCAATGATAGCCGAGAGTTTCATAGTAACGAATCAAAAACGAATGACACACGAATAATTCGAGCCGGATGAATCCTCCGGCGGCAGGCGGTGTTCACGGCTCTCTTATGGCAGAACAAATACTCGATGTCGCTTCTTTTATACGCTTGATTCGCGAGCACCAGTCGTTCGGGATCACCACGCACGTCAATCCCGATGGCGACGCCCTCGGCTCCGAAATCGGCCTGGCCGAATGGCTCCTCTCCATCGGCAAATCGGTTCGGGTCATCAATCACTCGCCAACTCCCTACAATTACATGTTCTTCGATGAGGAGCGGCCCATTATTGAGCAGCACGATCCCCAAAAGCACGAGGGCATTGTCCACGGTGTAGATGTAATTCTCGTGCTCGATGTCAATGATCCCGAACGCACGCGCTCGCTGGGAAAATATCTTACCGGCGGGACACAGCACGTTGCGGTCATCGATCATCACCTGAACCCCAAGCCGTTCGCAAAGGAATATTTCCTCGATACCGATGCATCGTCAACGGGCGAGATGATTGTGCGCCTTGTTCGCGCGGCGCAGCCAGAATTGGGTGGTACAATCAGCAAGAAGGCGGCGAATGCGCTTTATGTCGCGATCATGACCGATAGCGGAAGCTTCCGCTTTCCGAGAACGGATTCCGAACTGCTCCGCATGTGCGCTGACCTAATCGATCTTGGCGCCGATCCGGTGCGGACATACCACGAAGTGTATAATACATCGCCGGCGGGACGACTGTTGTTGCTGCGTGATGCGTTGAATTCCCTCGAGTATCACTACGATGGCCACATGGCGTTCCAATGTATCATGCAGGCTCAGCTTCATGCTGCTAACGCGGACGAAGAGGATGTCGATGGGTTCGTGCAAATGCCATTTCAGGTTGGTGGCATTGTGCTTTCGGTATTCCTTCTCGAATTGAAGGAGGGTTGGAAGATTTCGACACGCTCGAAAGACCCCGTATCAGCGGCGATGTTTGCACAGTCGTTTGGTGGCAACGGACACTTCAATGCTGCTGGTGCTCGCGTGCATGGCGAGCATACGCTGGCCGAGATGCACGAGCGGATTGTCGCAAATGCGGAGACGGTGCTGGCGGCTGCGGGGCTGCTTACGCCGCAGGCGGCATAGGATCCGGCTTCGCCATCATCTTCGCTTCATTGAAGACTCTCGCCACTTCTATCGCGCGTATACAGATAAAGTGCTCCGACGGGTCCTTACGGTAGCAGGTCAGCGGCTTGGGGGAATAGATGAAACACGGCCTGCATTCGATGCCCGTATGGACGATAGTGTAGCGCGTCCGCCAGGGATGGACGTATGTCTCGTTCGTCGGGCCGAAGATCGCGACTGTTGGCAGTTCAAGCGCACCGGCGATGTGCATCAGCGCTGAATCATTCGAGACGAACATATTCAATCGCCGCATAACTGCCACGGAATCGAGTATACTCTTCGTCTCGACCATCGTGATGCACTCCCCTGCCAGCGAGAGAATCTCCCGGTTCGCATCCGAGTCATCGGGTCCTCCGAACAGCAGAACGCGAGCACCTAAATCCGACGTCAGCCGCTTTGCCAACTCCGCGAATTTCTCCGGCGCCCAGCGTCGGCGAATGTGATTTTTGAAGAGTGCGGTGCCAGCATGGAAGCCGATCAGCAATTGCTCGTCACCACGAAGGTGACTCTTGCACCACTGATCAGCGAACGCCAGATGCTTCTCACTAAGGGTTAATCGAAGCGGCGGAAGTGAGGATTCGCCAAGCTCGTGCGGAATGTCGATGAGCGAAAGAAGACGAACGTTCTCCTCGACACAATGCAGCGTATCATCTTCGAGAATCGTCTTCGTATTCAGCCAGCTCAGGTTTTGCGGATCGCGCCGGCGATAGCGGACGCCGATGCGCTGCTTCGCACCGATCAGGAATGCGATCAGATTGTACTCGCGCCGGTTTTGCGGATAGATGTTGATCGAAATGTCAAACCGCATTTTGCGCAGATCGGAGACAAACTTCAGCGCCCCCGACTTCGACCCATTTAAGAAATCGTAATGATGAACGCGGTCGATGTAGGGATCCTGCTCGAACATTTCGCGTGTCGCCGCAAACATGACGAAGGCATGGATTTCGGCCTCCGGTTTCGCGCGACGCAGCAGCTCGATCATCGGCGTCGAGAGCAAGGCGTCTCCGATGCCGGGCATGGCGAGCAGGACGATCTTTTCGCGGCGCATCGCTATGTGCTTCTCTTCCTAAGCTTGAGGAAGCCCAATGCTCCGAGGCTCAGCACTAGCGTAGCAATCGTAATCCAACTACCGCGCGCAAATGCTTGCGATTCGTACCGGAGCGTCACAGTGTGAACGCCTTTCGGCACCTCGACCGCCCGTAATGACGTGAACGCACGATAGAGCTTCACAGGCTTGCCATCGAGATAGGCGTTCCATGCCGGATAGTAGATCTCCGAAAGAAATAGCATCGCGTTCGCACCCGTCGTTACCGAAACAGTAATTTCATTGTCACCATACTTGGAGACGGTCGCAACGCCGGCGGCGTCAGCAGGACCGATCGCTGATGTTGGTTGCTCTTCAAGCAGGATCGTGTTCCGGTAGTCGAAATTGGAATCTTGCTTCAATCTCGTGAGCGCCTGACTGTCTGGTAGGACCACTGACTGGTAATAGAGCTTGACACGCGGCATATAGCCTGGCCTCGGACCGAATCCAGGCTGCTTCCCTGGCATGATCGACCACTTGATGTTCATCAAATCGGCGCTTGCTTCCGGATTTGCCATTTCTGGGAAGACCCGCTGTAACACGAGCGGATCATATCCCTCGACAAGTTGGATGCGGTCGTATGCGCCCTGGTTTCGGCGGACGAGCATCTGCCCACCAATCCGTGTTCGCGCACGGCTAAGTTCTTTCGCCTGATCCTGCTTGAGCATGTCGATCAGTTGTGGCTGCTCGCGATAAGCCTCGCGTGGATCAGTCGGACTCGCGTTCAAGGACATGCCATAAGTAAACAGTTCGATGATCGTGACGCCGATGGTCAGCGTAGCCAGCATATTGCCACGCAATTTACCCAAATAGTGCAAACCTGTTACGGCCAGCATTGCAAGCACTGGGAAGGTGGCCAGTCCGGCCGCCCAGGGAATTGAGGCCTGTGATTCGGCAGGTGCTCCCTTGAAAAAGCTGGTGGCATGCAGCATTCCTGCAATGGCCAGCAGCCATGGCAGCGTGAGAAGACCTCGAATAATCCATCCCCCATTCGCGCCCCATTTGGGGCGTTCCGATTTCAGGGCTTCGGAAAGACCGATTCCTCCGAGTGCGCTCGCCGCAAAGCTAAAGAGCATCATCATACGCGCGGGCGTACGAAATTTGCTGAAGAGCGGAAGCTGGAAAAACAGCTTGTATAAGAAGAAGTGATCGCCCAGCGCAAACAGGACAGCTAAAAGGCCAATGCCGGCCAGGAATGGCACGTATTTCCGCTTGCGAGCAATAAGCCCGGCCATGATCGCAAAAAACAGCGGCAGTATGCCAATGTAGATTGATGTCTCCCACGAGTTGTAGTAAGCCCCGTTCCAATATGGGACTTTTGCGTTCGAAGGATCGCCAGTCGTGACGCCAAAAAGCCGTGGCAAAACAAAAGTGTATAGATGACCCCATGAAAGCGAGCCGTCGAGCGACTTCTCGTATGTGATGGTATCGCGGCGCGAGAGATCGGCCAACTCTTGTGATGGCAAGTACTGAATCGCAAAGATGCCGAGGCCGATCACAATTGGAAGCACCATTCTCACGACGGGCAACACATTCGATTCACCTGGCCCCTCCTGTTCGGTCTTAGTTCTTAGCCGATGGACGATCTCATAGACTGCGAGCAGTGCGAGAAGGAATGTGAAATAAAGGGTTGACTGCGGATGTCCCGCAAGATACATCACACCGAGCACAAGTCCCGCAATGATAGCATGCCGCCATGAATCGAACCCGCGAACGAAGAAGTATGCAACCCACGGAAAAAGTGCAATATGATAGACGATCATCTGGTGGATCGCCTGAGCTGTAATGTATCCGCCAAATGCGTATGCAATGCCAGCAAAGACGGCGGACCAATCATCGACGGCAAGAATTTTCTTCGCGAACCAGTACATCCCAATCCCCGCGATCGCGAAGTGCATGAGGCTGAACCACTGCATCACATTTGGTGAAAGAAACCCGTCCGATACGAACAGTGCTTGCACCATATTGAATGGATACCAGAATGCGACTTGAATATCGGCCATGAATGGCATTCCGGCGAAAACATACGGGTTCCATTGTGGGAGGATACCTTGTGCAAGCGAACTTGCTGCCAGCGTGCGGAATGGAAATTCCTGCTCGACGAAATCTTCCCATAAGAATTTGCCACCGAGAAGAATATCCGAGTGGAAAATAATGGTGAGCAGGACGAAGAAACCAACAACATACCATGGAGAGAAGCTGCGAAGCACTGCAGCTTTTGACATACTACCACCCGCCGCGAGCGGGCGACTCCGCTCGGTAGCATGTTTTGCTTTTTGCCCTGTCGACTTAACTGTTGCAGCCAATTATTGCCTCTTGCTCTCTATCGGTTCTCCATAATCCGGTCTTATCGGTCGTTCCGATGCAGGTTTCGAATGCGAAGCAATTCCCAGAACATTCTCGCAGAATCGGTTACTGCACCGACTGTAGTCCGCTCGTCGTTGTACCATTCAATGGCGATTTCGCGGATGCGAAATCCGTATCGATGCGCGAGATAGAGAATTTCGACATCGAATGAAAATCCCATGACCTGCTGCTTCGCAAAAACCTTTTCGGCCGCCGCTGCGCTAAAGCCCTTAAATCCACACTGTGTATCTTTAATCCCTCGAAAGACTAACAACTGCACGAGGACATTATAGAACCGCCCCATCATCTCGCGATGCCAGGGCTGGTGTTTCTTGACCAGCGCTCGACCTTCCGCAGCCCGGCTGCCGATCACGATATCACATTCGCCAGACGCAATCGGTTGAATGATCTTCCCCACTTCCGCAATGGGCGTGGAAAAATCGGCATCCGTAAAGATTCGAACCGCGCCGGACGCGGCAAGCATCCCACGCTTCACCGCCGCACCCTTGCCCGTGTTCACGCCAAGTGGAATGAGTCGCGTACTTACACGCTCGAGCATCGGCGGCTTTTTTGCAAATGCTATATCGACGGCCTGGATCGTGTTATCGCTCGATCCATCGTCGACGACAATGAGTTCGACATCGTAGTCTTTGCTCTCAAAATACCGGAAGGCCTTCTCCAAAGAAGGCCCAATCCGCCCGGCCTCGTTGTAGGCCGGAATAATAAGTGATAAGAACACCAGTCTGAACTCCGCTACGCAGGTTACTTTTTCGAAGGCTTTGGCTTGGTGCCACCAGTATCGTTGGGCGCTCTGTTGATATCCGGATTCGGGACTACCGGCGATGCGGGAGAATCCTTTACGGAATCAGTCATGCCCAGCTCGGCAGCCAAGCGATCGCGCTCCTGCTGAAGTGACTGAAGCTCATTGCCGACGCCCATCTGACTGAGGCCCTGATACTTGGTGAGCATGCTGCTCATCTTGGCCAGCGCCCCGCGTTTATCGCCTTTGTTTTCCAAAAGCTTTACATCGATTTGCTCGAGGCGGAAATCAATAAACAGTTTATTGCCGCCTTCGACCTGGGGACGCAAGGCAGAGAATATCGCTCGTGCCGAGTCGTACTGTTGTGCGCTGTAGTATAAATCGCCTCTTCGGAAGTCATTCTGCAACTGGGTGCCGACATCCGCCGCTTCTTCTTGCGGCAGCGAGCTGAGCTTTGCAGCCGCGAGTTGCGTATAGTGTAATGCACTCTTCGGATCGCCGGTCGCCTGATACAGCTGTCCGATAAACTGGAGCAACGTATAATCCCAGTCGACGAGCGCCGGAGGCATTCTCGCGCTCAACGTATCGAGCGCCCGATGAGCATCCGCCATACGGTTGCGTTGAATGAAGTAGTTCGCCATGCGCGCGTACAGTTCGAAGTACGTCGTCGTTCCATACTTATCATCAAGCGAACTACGATTCGAACGTGGGTCGCGATAGCTATTCAACAGCATTCCACGATACGGGGTGGTATAGACCATTGGAACCGTGCGATACGCGGTTTCCTCGTATGGTCCTTCGTTGATATCACCATCGATCAGTTGTCGAGATGCTTTATGGATCGTTGGTACGACACGCGCGGTCAGACCTTCGAACAGGATGTGCTCGTCCAGACCGACCCAATAGCTCGGCGGCACGGCCACTGCAAAATAGATTGGCCGATCGTTGAAGTTGCTCGCGACAATATCTCGGACCAACTGATCTGCAACCTGATACACATACTGATCGCTGCCTTCCTGCTTATGCTGGCTCACGTACTTCCAGCTAAACGAGCCGGGCTGAGCAACGCCGGTGAATCGCTGCATGGCCGGGGCGGATACGTTAACCGTCACCGTGGATGGCGGTCCGACCGTATAATGAATACCGGCGGCCGTCTCGTCAGGATTGTTCAACTGCTCTTCCGTAAACGAAGGCAAGTTCACTTTCTTGGAACCCCACGGACCATCATCTTTCAACTTCTTGACATACCATCCCATATTGCCCAGCGAGAGGTTCACGATACGCACATCGCGCCGAACCCCATAGAGATCCTGAATACACCAAAGTGGGAAGGTATCGTTATCGCCGGCCGTGAACAGGATACCATCCTGATCGCAGCTTTGAAGAATATTATATGCGTATTCAAGCGGGACGTTATTATGCTGGCGTGAGTATTCGCCCCATTTTGAGGCTTGATGAAAGCTCTGACCAAACACGCCCATGCCAACCAGGCCAATGCATTGATTGATTGGCACGAGAACAAGCGCAAGTGCGAAAGTGCCAGCCAGCAGGCCGAGTGGTCCCTCGCCTCGGAGGACCGGGACCTTTTCGTCCGGCTTCTCCATGACTTCCCGGTCTTTCGGACCAGCATCCTGCATCGGCAGATTTTGTTTCTTCGCAAGCCGCGCTCGCAGCAATTCCATTAGCCCCGTCGCACCTATGCCGATCCACATGGCGTATACCGCAAACGATCCGACATAGAAGTAGTCGCGCTCACGAGGCTGCGCGTCCTGCTGATTCTGGTACCAATCGGTAAGCAGGCCCATGACGAGGAACGCCGCAAGAAACGCTAGGGCTCGTTTCGGATCCCGCTTGAAATGCCAGAACAGCCCAAACATTCCAAGTATAATGGGAATGCCAAACGTCTTCGTCCAATCGGTAGTAGCATCCTGACTGTCATTGGCCCTTCCAATATAGCTCCATCCCAGATAGCGAAGGTACATGTGTACTGTCTGGTAGCGCCACCAGAAATCAATATCGCTCGTATAGGCCGCGCCAGACGATGATTTGTTTGGATCCCACGTCGGATTGTGCAGCGGGTCGCCTTTGACTTCAGGCCGATCGTCACGACGAGGGAATTCGCGTGCCTCGCCATATTGCTCACGCGCAACATATTCATGCAGCGCGGCAAATGTGGTCGGGCGGTGCTGGTTCATCGGCGGGTCTTGCACGCCACGGATCATCAGCAAGGTGTATGTCGTGTATCCAAGCAGCACGAGCAAACCACCCCACAACAAAAGATTGGCGAACGCCTTCTTCTCCTTCATCGTGTAAATCGTACCACCTATCAAGCCGATGACGATGAGCGCTGAAATGATGCCAAGGCCCGAACCAGCCCAGCCAACAAGGCCGGTCAGAACGACTTTGTAAATATAAAGGAAGGAGAGCACACCAGCGACGAACATCGCGAACCAGTGCCCCCACGTCACTTTCTTCCAATGCTTGTAGAATACGATAACCCACACGGGGAAAAATGCCAGCATTGACATTTGGTGGGCGCCGATCGAAAGTCCAAGCAGATAAAAGATTAACATCAAATATCGCTCGTTGCCTTTTTCCTCGGCGCGTTCATGCCACAGCATTGCGATCCAGAGGATGAGCATGATAAACAGGAGACCGGGCGAAAAGACGATAAACTCGCTGGAGTTGAACCACAAACTATCGCTCCATGTGAACGCGAGTGCGGCAACGAATGCCCCACCCATGTGCGTGATCGCATCCGAAAGCGTCTGCGGAGTGCCACGCCAAATCTTGATCACGCGGACGGCAATAAGATACAGCAACATCACTGAGATAGCCCCGCACAATGCAGAAAGAAAATTGTAGCGGGCGGCCAGATCGCTGAAAAAGGGTAGCATCCCACCGACGCGTCCCAAAAGCGTCCACGTAGGATCGCCCGGCGGATGCGTCACCCCTAATTGTGAGGCAGCGGAGATGAACTCGCCGCAATCCCAAAACGGGATCGAGGGTTGCATCGTCGTAACATAGGTGATCAGCGGCACCAGAAAGCTGAGCGCGGCGAGGACGTAATGGATGCGTTTTATCTGCATTTGTATCGTCTAAAACCTTGATCGTTCTGAAGAGAACCTCGGGCAGCACCGGAGGCAGGCCTCCGGTGCCATACTGAGCGACAATGAACTCATGAACAGTGGGGAAAACTCCTGAAAAATAGCGGCTTAGCGAGGCTTCGCCATGTTGACCGAATCAAACCAAGCCCGATTCTTCAGATCCTGCAGGTCCGCCCCACGCGTGGCGGAGGGAGCATAGGCTTGGAGAATTTCATTGTACTTGTGGTAGGCCGAGTCATATTTCTTCTCCGATTCAAGCCTTCGGGCATCGACTTCCAGAAGCTTCAAATCTGCGAATCCTTGCTGATCCGGCTTGGATTGCCCACGGATCGCTTCAAAGTCCTTCCGAGCTCTGGCGAATTCACCAGCACGCATTTCCAGGTTCGCAAGCTGGACATCCGGGTGGGACTGCGAGTTACTTTCCGTCCAGTCCGGATTCTGCATTTGCTCGCGCAGTTTGGCAGCGCCATACGCGGCATATTTCTGTGTCAGTGGCCAGTCACCGGCTTTATCCGCCAAGTCGGCGATGAATGACGCAAAGGAGAAATCCATTCCAATCCGATGGACCGGGATGAGGGCCTCCATGGAGTCCAATGTCCGACGTGCACCGAGAAAATCGGCGTGACTAACATCCCAATCGGCAAGACGCATGAAATCATACCGATAGGTCATTGCGTAATCCTCATCCATACCGCTCAGATGTGAAGTGGGATCAGCATAGGAGTGAAGAATCAACCCGCGAAACGGTTCGGCGTGCGGCTGCTGTGGACGTTGGAACATCATCTCGCTATAGCGAACGGGCTGAACGCTCCCAGCGAGACCGGTCATGTCCTCCGGCTGTTGGAACGGCGTCACGCGCGCAACGAGGCCTTCATAAATCAGGAATTTATTCAGACCCGCGCGCGCATTCTCGGGTACCGTCACAGAATAGCAGATTGGGCGCGTACCAAGATTGGAGTTGACAATATCAGCGACCAGAAAATCGCTGAAGTTCACAATCTTCGGTGCCCAGGTCATAGTAGTCGCATGTGCGGTGGAATCGCCTGAAATCCATCGCGCCTGTGCGTCATTAACCGGTATGATGAATGGCGCTTTCCAGTCCCGAGCTTGCTGAATGGCTTCGTACGCTTCATTGTCCGATGGAAGCTGCATTCGCGCAGGCGTATAGATTTGGAGCCGTACTCCCTCGGATCCCCAATCGTTCTTCTGCGCGACTTGTTCGGCGTTCCACATCATCGTGGCGAGCTGGAGCTGGACGATTCGTACATCCCTCCGAATGCCATAGGAATCCTGTAGGCACCAGAGTGGAAAGGTGTCGTTATCGCCCCATGTGAATAGGATTGCATTCGCATCACAACTTTGCAGGATATTATAAGCGTATTCCCATGGCACCCAGTTGTTTTTGCGCGAGTATTCTGCCCACTTACTTGACTTTGCGAAGCTTTGGCCGGAAGCCAGTCCAGCAAGTCCGATGCACTGATTGATCGGACCAAGGATCAGCAACAGTGCAGCGGATATTCCGAGCGCGAAGGTCATCTTGCGCTTGTCCCAATCGGCCCACTTTTCCTTGACGATCTCCATGATGCCAACCGCTCCAATGCCGACCCACATCGCGAAAATATAGAAAGCACCGACATAGAAGTAATCTCGCTCGCGTGGCTGTGGGTCTTGCTGGTTCTGGTACCAGTCAACCAAGTACCCCATAATGATAAAAGCACCGAGCAGCGTCAAACCTCGCTTGGGGTCGCGCTTGAAGTGCCAGTATATCCCGAACAGACCGAGGAAAAATGGAATCGCCCAGGTCTTGGAAAAATCAACACCAGCGCCCATGAAGTCACCATCGCGGCCAATGAAATTCCACCCGAGATAGCGATGGAACATCCAGTTGGTCTGGTAGCGCCAGAAGAAATCTCCGTCGCTTGTATAGTTATTCCATGTGTTCCCGTGGTCATCTCGCTGCTGCGGCAATCGGCGGTGTGTAAACTCATCGGCAATGCTCATCTGGCCGTATTGATCGCGATTAATATATCCCGAAAGCTTCGAGAATGTCGAGGGCGCATTCTCGTTCATCGGTGGATTCTGCGCGGCGCGGACCATCACGAACATATAAGTTGTATAGCCAAGAAATACCATCGCAAGCGACCATCCGGCGAGTGCGACGCGAGCGTTCCTCTTTCGCTGACCATATATGATTACTCCGACAATCGCTACGAGGATCGCCACGGATAAGACCCAATTGCCACTGCCGGCCCAATCGACCAGTTTGGACAAGATTACGTAAAATACCAATACGAACATCGCGACCGATAAGCCGACCATCCCAAGCCAACTCATTAGCGTAACAATCTTCCGCTTCTTATAATAGACGATCATAAAAACCGGAAACATCGTGAGCAACGCGAGCTGATGGACCCCGAGTGACAGGCCAATCACAAACGCGATCAGTAGCAGGTATCGCTCATTGTGTGGTTCATCGGCATGCTCATGCCAGACAAGAATCAACCAAGGCACCAAGGAGATAAAGAGTGAACCGAATGCATACACTTCGCACTCGAGCGCATTGAACCAGAAGCTATCAGTCCAGCAATAGGCCAATGCCCCAATGAGTGCACCACCAAATGTAACAATGGCATCCTGTGCCGATTTCGGATTGCCCCGCCACATGCGGAGCAAACGGACCAGGGTGAGATAGAGCAATAGGATCGAGAGTGCGGAACTCAGCACGGAAAAAAGATTGTAACGTGCGGCCGGATCTGCGAAGGTCGGCAGCAACATCGCAATGCGACCAACGACGGTCCAGAGTGGCGCGCCCGGCGGATGCGGCACCTGCAAGGCACTCGCGGCGGCAGCGAACTCGCCACAATCCCAGAACGGGATCGTCGGCTGCATCGTGAGGAGATACGTCAGGAAGCCGACAACGAACGTGAAGCCGGCCAGATAATAGTGTATGCGTTTGAATTCTGGGCGCATTTTGAAAATACTAACGTGCTAACGCTAACGTGCTAAATTTCTAAAGTGCCTCGGCGGATACGACCGGCAATGTATAGCTCGGTTGCCCTTGCGGGTGGGATACGAGTTTCGTCACAATACCATCGCAGAATCGGTAGCCCTGAGGGGTCAGGCGAAGCAGATCGCCATCCACTCGCAGCAATCCATCTCCGAGGAAGTACTGGACTTCGGGATGCAACAGCAGAGCCTCCCTGAATGCTTCCTCGAATTCCGCAAGCCGGATACCTGTCGAGCGAAGCTGAACGTAGAGAACTTCGATCCGGCGTTCATCGAGTGACGGCCGCTCGGAATTGATGCGAGGCAACTCGCCGCGCTCGATCATCTTCCCATATTGTTCGAGTGATGATACATTCCACGCACGCTCGCCACTAACGAACTCGTGGGCGGATGGACCAAAGCTAACGTAGTCCTTGAAGCCATCCCAATAGACAAGATTGTGCTTGGCTCTGGTCTCGGGGCTCCGGGCATAATTTGAAATCTCATACTGTTCGAAGCCTGCGTCTGAAAGAGTCTGTTGCACAAGATCGAACAGTCCTGCCGCTCGATCTGGATCGAGCTCGATCACCTTCTTCTGTTTCACCAGCCGATAGAGTGGCGTGCCATGCTCGACAGTCAGGTTGTAGGCGCTGATGTGATCCGTCTCCAGAGCAATCGCCTCGCGAAGCGTGTTCCGGAGTGTTACTTCTGTTTGACCTGGCAATGCGAATATGAGATCGAGACTGACATTGTCAAATCCGGCTTCACGCGCCAATCGAATGGCCGCGCGCGACTCATCAGCATCGTGGATACGGCCCAGAAAGCGAAGCTCATCCGCATCGAACGACTGCACTCCAAAGCTCAGTCGATTGACACCGAGTTCGCGATAGCCGCGCAGCTTTTCAATCGTAATTGTGCCTGGATTGCATTCAAGTGTAAACTCGCATTCGTTCGCAATTCCGAAGTGAGAATCGAGTTTTGCAACGATATGCTCCAACTCAGTGGAAGTGAGCAATGATGGTGTTCCACCACCAAAGAATATGGTCTGAAGCGGCCTGCGCGCCAACTCAGGATAGCGCGTTAGCTTCATATCGATTTCGCGGATCAAGAGATCGACGAACTCCGACCGAAGCGAGAGGTTTTCTATCGAATAGAAGTCGCAGTATACGCACTTCCGTTCGCAGAACGGAATGTGGAGATAGGCGCTAAGGGGTTGCTGACTCATCGTTCAACTGTGCCGTCGTTGCGAGGAGGGCAGAGCCCGACGAAGCAATCTCTAACACGAAGTCCGATCCATTCCTGGAAGGGATTGCTTTGTCGCTCCTTTGCCGCTCCTCGCAATGACAGCCCTTAGAGAGCATTAATGGATGATTCTGCCCATCCGGCCCCATCGGACGTGGGTGTTCTGAACTTCATCCGGATCGTAGCCATCGCCATTGCCCGATGACGGCGGATTGTACCATGACCAATAGATAATCAAGCCGGAACCGACAACGTTATCGACTGGCGCGAAACCCCAGAATCGAGAATCTTCGGAGTCATCCCGATTATCGCCCATCATCCAAAGATAATCGCGCTGGACACGGTACTCGAGTGTCGGCTTGCCATCGACCAATACCTGATCGTTCGATGCGAGCTCGACCTTGTGACCTTCGCGTTCGATAAAGACTTGCCAGCGATCGAGGCTCTCTTTCGTCAGCATGATTGTGTCGCCTGCCTTAGGCACCCGAAGCGGTCCGAAGTTATCGCGGTTCCACTGCGCACCTTTCGGAAAGATATTTGCCTCTACAAAACCAACCTTCTGTGTATCGGGCTCAAGAATCGATTCCTTGGGATTCGGGAAGATCCTGCCGTTCACATATACTTGCTTATTGACGATCTGAATCACATCGCCGGGCTCGCCTATGCAACGCTTAATGTACTTCACGTCTTTCTCGCGAGGCACCACATCGTCGCGATCGCCGGGATATTCAAACACGACGACATCACCACGATGAATGCCCCAGGTCTTGATATGAACATGGGGAATCTCGATCGTCGTAAACGGAATGTACTTCGGACTTTCGATGAAGTACCCAATCTTGTTGACAAACAGATGATCACCCACGAGGAGCGTGTTCTTCATCGAGCCAGTAGGAATACGAAATGCTTCGATGAAGAAGGTTCGCAGGACACCCGCGATTAAAAACGCGATGAGCAGTGAACGCCACCAGCTCTCTTTCTTCCGCACGGGTTTACCATTCGCGCTTGGCGGATCGGACTGTTGTTTCGCGTCGCGCGCCGCGCGAATCTCCGCATAGCTGCGAGTACGATTTCCTGTATTTGTATTATCTGCCATGTATGCTAATCCGAAATTTGCAATACGGCCATGAAGGCTTCCTGCGGGACTTCGATTCGGCCCACTTGCTTCATCCGCTTTTTGCCTTCTTTTTGCTTTTCGAGCAACTTCCGTTTGCGTGAGATATCACCGCCGTAGCACTTTGCAGTTACGTCCTTACGGAGCGCCTTGACCGTCTCGCGTGCGATGACCTTCTGTCCGATGGCTGCCTGAATGGCAATATCGAACATTTGACGTGGAATCAGCTCCCGAAGTTTCGAGCAAAGTTTCTTACCCCACTCGAACGACTTATCCCGATGAACAATCGTCGAGAACGCATCGACCGGATCGCCATTGAGCAGAATATCGAGCTTCACGAGGTCATTCATGCGATACTCGAGGAATTCATAATCGAGTGATGCATAGCCGCGCGAGATGGATTTCAGCTTGTCGTAGAAATCGAAAATGATCTCTGAGAGCGGAAACTCATAGTGAATGTCGGCGCGGGTTGGATCGATATAAGTCGTCGTCTTGTAAACGCCGCGCCGTTCATTCGAAAGCTTCATGATCGAGCCGACGTACTCCGAGGGGCAGATAATCTGCGCCTTGATGAACGGCTCCTCCACCCCTTCAATCCTCCCCGGCTCAGGCATCGCCGAGGGGTTATCGACAACGACGACATCGCCCTTCGTCGTCAGAACGTGGTACTCTACGTTCGGCACCGTGGTGACAATGTTCTGGTTGAACTCGCGGTCCAGTCGCTCCTGGATGATCTCCATGTGAAGCAGACCCAAAAATCCACATCGAAAACCAAAGCCAAGCGCCACGGAGCTTTCGGGTTCGTAGATCAGTGAGGAGTCATTGAGCGAAAGCTTATCCAGCGCGTCCCTGAGCATCGCAAAGTCCTCGGCCGATTGCGGATAGACGCCGGCAAAGACCATCGGCTTCGAAACTTTGAAGCCAGAGATCGGCTCGGTCGCTCCACCGCGGAAACTGGTGACCGTATCACCCACGCGCGTGTCCTTCACATCTTTGACACCGGCGATTAGATAGCCGACATCCCCCGCCGAAAGGGATGACTTCTTCTCGCGGCCCATCCGCAGAGTACCGAGTTCTTCCACGCGGTATTTCTGCTTGGTCGCCATGAAGAGGATTTCGTCGCCTTCTTTGATCGTGCCATCAAAGACACGCATATAGACGACCGAGCCACGATACGAATCGAAAATCGAATCGAAAATCAGGCAGCGGAGCGGCGCAGTAACATCTCCTTTCGGAGGACGAATCTTAAGACGGATCGCCTCCAGCACCTCCTTGATCCCAATTCCCGCTTTGGCGCTGGCAAGGATGATATCCTCCTGTTTGCACCCAAGCAACTCCATGATTTGGTGGCTTACTTCCTCCACCATCGCAGACTGCAAGTCGACTTTGTTCAGGACCGGGATGATTTCGAGTCCCGCATCGATGGCCAGATAGAGGTTGGCGATGGTCTGTGCTTCAACACCCTGGGTGGCGTCCACAACAAGTAGCGCGCCCTCGCAGGCGGCAAGGCTCCGGCTCACTTCGTATGTGAAATCGACGTGACCGGGTGTATCGATCAGGTTGTAGATGTAGTCCTCGCCATCGCCGCCCCGATACTTCATCTGAATGGCGTGCAGCTTGATCGTAATGCCACGCTCCTGCTCGAGCGCCATATCGTCGAGGACCTGATTGCTGGTCATCTCGCGAGCTTCGATCGTATGGGTTTCCAGCAGCAGCTTATCGGCAAGCGTAGACTTGCCATGATCGATGTGCGCGATGATCGAAAAATTGCGAATGCGGGCTAACGTCAGCGGTTCGGCCACCTATAATTGCTTTCCTTTTGATTAAGAGGGACGGGAACAGTGGAAGGCCGGGAAATGCTCCGAGCAGGGTCTGTGTTCATTGGTAACGATTGACATTAGAACCTACAATGGGCCGATTCACATTTCTCGCCGTCTTTCTTTCCTCGCTTAGCATTACGAGTTGCCACCAGTCTTGGTACTGGATCGATGGACCGCGATCGATCCAAAGCGTTGATTCGCTGGCCCGGTTTGGTCCCAGCCTTTATCATTCGTTCACTGCTATTCCCTATTCAGAGCTGGATTCGGCAGCTGCGCAGGTGTTCGGTAGAGATGAAAATGCAATGTTGTTTGCACTTGTCAATGAGCTTCTAGGACAGGGGTTTCAATATGTGGACGATCTTGACTCAGCGGATTTCATCGTGACTGAATGCATAAGAAGGGATTTCAAATGGCACGAAGAAGTGGATTCAACCAAGTATATTGCTCTCCCCATGAAGCGTGTCTTGCCATTTTCCCTCAACTCCTCTCCTTTCGGATCCTTGGATCACGAACCTCTGATTCCTCAATATGATCGAAATGCTCGAGTTTCCCCGAAATTGACAATTGTCGTTTACGATTCGAAAACCTTGAAAGAAATCGGCCAATATCAGTCCGGTGGTATTGCAAATGCAGGGAATGTCTTGGTCGCTTCTCAGCATCTTATTCCTGCATCGTTCTTTCGCGCGTTCTACAATCCAGTGCCAATGACTTTTCCCTCAGGGAAGGGGCAAGCTGGCCTACGACCATCCATATGGACTTTCGATGCCCTTAATTTCTGGCCCACAGTCACTATCTACCCAAATTCACCTGCAGCATCAAGCCACTTGAAAGACTATGATCTCATACTAGAAATTGATGGCCGCAGCACACAAAACATTGACTTAATTGAATTCCGGCGTCGCATGAAGGGAGAAGTCGGACACAGACTGATTCTCACCGCTTGGCGATGGCCTGGCACCGTCTTCTTAGACACGATAGTGATGGGGCCGAGAAATTAGTGCTCATGGGGTGCAATAGTCCGAACACTGCCCGGGTTAACTCTACAATGGCTTCAAAAGCAAATGCTATATCAGTTCTGTCCCGCGTGCTGGCGATTCTGGGAGCGCTGGCATTCCTGGTTGGCTGCAACTCCACCTACCTGTACGACGAACCCCGCTTCACTACACGCCTCAAGAAATACAGCTACGACTACGAGCCGAACTTCGACGCATGCCACACATTTGCAGCAGTCCCTTCTTCCGCTCTCACACAACAACCGGCAGATTCGGACGAACGGAAGATACTATACTCCGTCGTACGCGAGTTGCGATCACGAGGATACCATTATTCCACCGATCTGGATTCGCTGGACTTCATAGTTACGGCAAAGCTTTCCGACGAAATCCAAACCAACGATTATCCGCATGTGACGTTTTTGCCACCCGCTCTTGAGAATATCCAGCCATACATACTAAATCCGTTGGATTCTGTCCGCGAACGAGTGAGTCGAAAGAGATTACCGACCCGCCTCGAGCTTTTCGTTTATGATGTGCGGAGTTCGGAGTGCGCCGGACAGTTTGTAGGCGCAGCCATTGATTCTGACTTCAGTCGGGTCGCAATCGCTGAGAAGATGCTCCCTACGCTTGTCGAATACCGGCTCTCCGAGAATCTCGAGATCAACCTTTGGGATTCCGTCCTCGGTCCTGGCTCGGCGGGATTTGCTGTTAAGATTTCGCGTGCTGACTACCCGCACATCTTCCCGGAGATTGTCTCTATCACGATCAATTCCGCCGCAGGCCACAGCAGACTCAAACTCGGAGATTTACTCACGAATCTGGATGGCGAATCTCTCGATGGCATTAGCTACGTTGATTTCTACAAACGGATGAAAGGTGATGTTGGCCGCCGCATCACACTCGAAGCGTTGCGCGGCAAAAGGCTGATTAGGGATACGCTGGTCTACGAGCGCCGCATTCGATAGTGACTTGCAGAAGTTTGCCTGCCATTCAAACGTGCAAGTGGTCGGATGAGGAGAATCTTTTTTCCGATTGATTATGAGCGAAGTACCGGGAAATGCCATGAGTGGGGTCTGCGGTTATTTTTCGACTGATTGATCTCAAAACTAATAATGCGCCGATACATACTCCTCTACATTCTACTTGCCTCAATTGGAATCGCCAGTTGTCAGCCAACATACTGGATCGATGGTCCTCGCTCGATCCAAAGAATTGATTCTCTTTCTCGTTTCGGTCCAAGCCTCTACCGTTCTTTCACTGCCATCCCTTATTCCGAATTGGATTCAGCTTCGGTACAATTGTCCGGCAATGATGAAAATGCAATGTTGTTTGCTCTCGTCAATAAGCTTATTAGTCGCGGATACCGTTATGTGGACG
The DNA here is from genome assembly GCA_030706745.1 of Bacteroidota bacterium. Lineage (NCBI taxonomy): Bacteria > Pseudomonadati > Bacteroidota > Bacteroidota bacterium. Next base: position 13,727 of record JAUZNX010000019.1, on the reverse strand, counting down.
ATATTGATTCAGCAGATTTCATCGTGACTGAATGTGTGAGAACTGATTTCAATTTGCGCGAGAAATTCGACTCAACGAGATTTGTTACGGTTCCTATGAAGCGGGTGCTACCATTCTCCTTCATCTCGTCGTCTTTTGGATCGTTGGATCATAAACCTCGTATTCCGCGATACGATTCAAGATCTCGGGCTTTTCCGGAATTAACAATTATTGTTTACGATGCAAGAACGTTGAAGGAAATCGGTCAATATCAGGCCGGCGGGGTGGCAAGCTCGCAGAATGCATTGGTTGCATCTCAGCTTCTTCTACCTGAATCATTTTTTCACCCGTTCTTCAATCCCACGCCAATTGCGCTTCCTGTCGGGAAGGGACAATCGGGTATAAGACCAACTATTTGGACAAGTGACGGACTCAACTTCTGGCCCGCCATTTATGTTTTTCCAAATACGCCAGCAGCGGCGAGCGGTTTGAAGACTGACGATGAAATCCTCGAAATTGATGGCCGGAGTATGCAGAACATTGACATCGTCGAGACCATGCATCGCATGAAATCCGATGTGGGTCGTCGGATGATTTATACTGTCTGGCGCTGGCCCAACCAAGTTTTTCTGGATACACTTGTGACGGGACCGAGAAATTAGAGATTGCCTAAGAGGAGCCCGAGGATGCGATTGGTCGTGGAAACACTTTTATTTTCTACTCACGACCAGCTTCCTGAAGTTCTTGCGCCTCTTTGCGGGACATAATATCTGCGACGATACGAGTACTCTCCTCCACGTTGAGCCAGACCCCGGCCATTTCAGAGTAGAGCTTCAAGGCCAGCCAGATAATGAGGCCATAGAGACCGCCGAAGAGAAGTCCGATGAGCAGACCCGTCGGTGAGACGTCCGTCTTGATTGCGGTGATCAGGATCATTCCCAGGGCGAAGAGCACCCCTCCGGTGATTGCGATCTCATCACCCTTGCTCCAGAATCCCGTCAGGAACGGGAACGGCGTTCCGGCAGCAGTCTCTGTTTCCGGTTCTCCTCCGTCAGTCAGGATCGCGGCCGCAGTATTATCGGACTTCACATTTTTGTTTTCCATTGCAGGACAACGTTTAGTAACAGGATCGATTGGATAGGCTAAGACCGAGTGGGCATTTGATGAGTTCCGTCTGTCACAATGACCGCTCCCACGTCTGCGCCGTCGTCAGCGGACCGAAGAGCGTGTTTGGCTCTTCATGGATGAGATGGAAGCCGAACTCCTCATAAAGATGCCGCGCGGCATGAAGGACATCGTTTGTCCAGAGGACCATCTTTTCGTAGCCGGCATTAGTTGCGAAGTCGATGCACTCCTGAATCAATCGTCTGCCAAGTCCAAAACCGCGTGCTTTCGGCTCGACGAGCAGAAGCCTGAGCTTCGCAACCTTCTCAGATTCCCGAACGATGAAGATACATCCCGCGAACTCGCCATCCAACTCAGCGATCCAGCACCGCTCCTTCACGGAATCATGTCGCTTCAGGAATTTCGCAGCGACTTCCGCCACGAGTGCTTCGAACTGCTCGTTCCAGCCGTACTCCTCAGCATAGAGGACTCCATGACGATGAATGACCAGGCCTATATCCCCTGCACGTGGAGCGCGTAAGACGATTCTGTCCTCGCGATTCAATGAGTCCGGCTTCACATTCTGCACCCAATGGAATACAAATCCCCGGGGAAATAATTCAGCACGGGGTTTGCGTCTTGTAGCATTGGACAATTCTATTGTACTATGCGCCAATCATTCGTCATTCTTCTCGCTCTCTTCACGCCTTCTCTGATTCTAAGTTCATGTGTGGGGCCACAGGATAAAGACACGCCTGCGAACGCGGTTGTCCGAAGCTATGTGGCGCTTACGAACCAGGATTCTATTGGATACCTTCAATCACTCACGCGTGATAAACGGGGCGTCTATGAAGCGCTTCCAGCGGCGGCACACGCGCTCCTTCAGCAATGGAAAGGTGAGCACGCCGATGTGAAGGTCCTCTCGATTCAGAAACGAAATGACGTGGCAACTGTCGTTTATAACCTTCGTGCATCCGGCCCAAACCAGATCAAATCGGATTCACTCATTGCGACTGTGTATCTCGAAGGAGAAGGCTGGAAGTTGGGCTATTGAGCGAGTGCGTTCGGGATAATGACAGTTCAATGAATATGGCAGTGTGCCTTTCATCGTCGCATACTTTTTGCATGAATTGTTAGTGTCGCTTATCTTGTGTACAATGACAAAGATACTACCTCTAATCTTCTTTCCCCTGCTGGCTTCCTGCGCCCAGCAGGGACTGCCGAATACACCAGGCAATGCCATCCTCAGTAGTTATCGAGCGCTCAGCAGGCAGGATTCGTTTGCCTATGTGAACACTCTGGCTCGCGACCGGCGCGAAGTCTATGAATCAATTCCGGGCGCACTCGATAGCTTGTTTAATCATTGGCGGGGTGACAGTGTGGCGGTGACCGTTCGCGAGGTGAATCGCCACAATGACACAGCAATGGTCGTTTACGACTTGAAAGTTAGCGGCCGCACGCCAAAAACCGAGGACTCATTGATCGCCAATGTGTATCTCGAAGGAGAAGGCTGGAAGTTGGGCTATTAACGCCAGCTCAAATGTGGCAACTCGCCAAACCGCGCTTCTCCAGATATTGCTGATGATATTCTTCGGCGCGCCAGAAATCGGTAGCCGGTACAACCTCGGTCGCAATCGGACGACGGTACTTGCCTGACTCCGATCGCTCGCGCTTTGATTGCTCGGCAGTAAGCTTCTGCTCATCATTGTGATAGAAGACGACCGAGCGATACTGCGTGCCGACATCCGGGCCTTGCCGATTTACCTGCGTCGGATCGTGGTTCTCCCAAAAAACATTCAATAAATCCTGATAGGCGACTTCCGCTGGATCGAACTCGACCTGCACGACTTCGGCATGGCCGGTTTTGTCTGTGCAGACATCCTGATACGTTGGCTGGTCCGTGTGGCCGCCTTCATATCCGACGTCCGTCCGCTTGACACCTTTTATCTTCCGGAATTCTGCTTCGACGCCCCAGAAGCAGCCGGCTCCAAATGTTGCTTTTTCCATAACGCAAGAAATTACGACCCGAGCTTGGTCAAAATATCGACCTTGATTTTCCCATCTTTAAACGATCCGAAGACCGATTGCATCCCTTTCATCATATAGTCGATGTAGGTATCGGTGTAAGCTGTTGGATCACCGATCTCACGAACAATATCTGATTTCAACTTCGTGAAATCGTCGATTGTCGCCATACCCCGACGCGGGATTGAAACGGCGACAGTGATAAGCGTATCGTCCTTCAGCATCGCGCTGACGGCCGCCTGCTGTCCCTCGAATAAAACAGGCTTGAAATTGAGCATCACGATTCGAAGGCCTGAATCAGGGCTCTGCGAATTGGCGGAGTCCGTCAGCGTTTCTCGACCGAGCAGCGCGAACAACTCGGTACGAGACATCCGCTTGAGCAACTGCGAAACTGTAACTGGCTTCAAGACCGAAGAAGCAACTGCGTGCGCATTTGCCGTGCAAAATGACACCAGCCCAACAAGAACAACTCCTGCGTACCGCCTAAACATATGACGAATAATCTGGCACATACATCAGCGATTCGAGCCAGCCTCGCACATCAGCCGGTTGCTCGACCGTCGCGAGTCCCGTTTGGAATGCAACGTTCGCCACAGCGGTGGCGATGCACGCGGAAAGTTGCCGGACTTTGGAGAGCGAAGGAAATACCCGCCCAATCTTCAAGTCATCCGGCGAGACTTCATCCGCGAGCGCACGAGCTGCCGAGTAAAACATCTCTTGCGTTACGCGCGTCGAACCCGAGGAAATGACACCAAGTCCGATGCCCGGAAATACATACGCATTATTCGCCTGACCGGGAGAAATGACACGGCCACCATACCGGACATCCGGGAATGGACTGCCGCTCGCGAAGATCGCGCGACCCTCGGTGTAACGATAGGCTTCTTCCGCGGTGCATTCGGATTGCGACGTCGGATTCGAAAGCGCGAAAATAATCGGGTGTACCTGTTCGCCGGCCATCTGTGACAGCACCGCATGCGTAAACGCCCCGCACTGTCCCGAAGCACCAATCAATACGGTTGGCCGTAGCGATTGCACGGCCGAAAAAAGATCCGGTAGCGGTTCGTGCTGATGCGCATACGGCTTCTTGTGCTCAGCAAGATCAGTCCGGCTCTTCACGACAAGTCCTTTCGAATCCATCAGCCAGCAATGCTTGCGAGCTTCCTCTTCGGGCATTCCTTCCTTCGTCATGGCAAGCACGATGAGATTGCTGATGCCCGTCGCAGCTTCACCAGCACCGAAGAGTACGATAGTCTGATCGCAGAGCTTCCCACCTGTAATTCGAAGCGCCGAAAATAAACCCGACAACGTCACAGCCGCCGTGCCCTGAATATCATCATTGAACAGACAATACTGGTCGCGGTATTTCTCAAGTAGCCGGAAGGCATTCGCGTTTCCAAAATCCTCGAGTTGAATCAGCACATTCGGAAATCGGTCGTTCGCGGCGTGTAGAAATTCTTCGATGAAACTATCATATTCTTCACCGCGAACGCGCTCGTGTGGCAATCCCAGATAAGCAGGATCCGAAAGTAACACTTCGTTATTCGTACCAACATCGAGCGTGATCGGTAGACATTGCTCGGGCTTGACACCGGCGCAAGCGACATAGAGCGAGAGCTTACCGACCGGAATGCCCATGCCGTGCGCACCGAGGTCGCCCAAACCGAGAACGCGTTCGCCATCGGTTACGACGATGACGCGAACATCGTCACGCGGCCAATTAGCAAGGATTGACCGGATTTGCCCGCGGTCAGCATCCGATATATACATCCCACGCGAGCGGCGGAAAATATGGCCATATTCTTGACACGCCTGCCCGATCGTCGGCGTATAGATGATCGGCATCAGCTCTTCGAGGTGATGGATCAGCACATGGTAGAACAGCGTCTCATTGCGGTCCTGCAGGCCGATGAGGCTATTGTACCTATCGAGATCGTTCTTTTTCGCACGGACAGTAGCGATGACCCGCGCGGCCTGCTCATCCAGAGAGATGATCCGTGGCGGCAGAAGCCCGCGCAGTCCGAGCGCAACGCGCTCCTCGGCCGTAAAGGCTCGGCCCTTGTTCAGGGTCGGATCGCGCAAAAGATCAGCTTTGGTCGGTAACGGCCGCTTCGATATGCCCTTCGTGGCCGAATGGCCATTTTGAGAGGCTTTCTTTAGGGAAGGAGGTATGCTCACCTATTTTTGAACACAGAAAGCTCATGCAAAAGTCCTTCCACCTTCCGGTTAGTTCTTCTTCATCACTCTCTTTGTGAGCGTCTGCTCCCCAGACTCAAGTCGGACGAAATAGACCCCATCCGGCCAGGGACTTGCGTCAAACGTATACTGGTATGTGCCCGGCCCAATTGCTGAATTCAGCAACGTCGCCATCTGGTGCCCAAGGATATCCAGTATCGTAATGGAAGCTCTCGCGGTCCGCGACATGACCAACGCGACCAGGCCGCGATCTTCGAACGGATTCGGTGAGACCAGCAAGCTGGCACCCCCATCCGGCGCCATCGCGGCGACCGAGCTACTGGTCGTGTCAGCGCGCAAAATGACCTTCGGATAAAAACCATCCTCATCGTAAGCAATCAATGTATCGGTTGATGACACTCCGAATTTGGGGTCGGGCGTGAAGGATATCACCACATAAGCGCTATCTGGCAATGTTTCCTGGCCAATCACGAAGTTGGTCGAATGACCGTGCTGGACTGCATCAATTGTCCATTCGCTACTAGTGGGACCAACGATTCCGAGACTATCGACCATGACCGAAGCCGTTCCAAGATCGCGCAGATACAATGTGTCGGTCCACACCGTCCCAAATTGCGTCTTAACATGTACGCTTGGCCGGTCCCACGAAAGTTCTGGCTGAATGCCACTTCCCACCAGGATACTATAGTCCTTCTTGGTATGAGTAAATGGCTCAGGGATATTCGACGCCCATCGCAGAATCGATGAATCGCGAACGGGGCCGCTGGGGGTGAAGCAGACTTGCAGATTAATGGCATCGCCCGGCTTGAGCACCACCGGTAACTTGTTCTGATCCTGGAATGTAAAGTCTCCGGCACCGTAGTTCTCCATAACCCAATTATTGGTTAGAGTAAATGGAGCCTTGCCCGAATTCCAAACACGAACCGTATGGCAAACCGTCTTGCCGACCAGATTCTGCGATCCGAAGTCCCAATCGCTGGCATTGATCTCCGGGAGCGTCGTCGAGCCAATGAGCGCGCCAAGCACAGTTGGGCAGTCCGTCTGGGCAACGAGCGTATCTAAAAAGACTCTACCGGCTTCTGTAGCATTAAAGCATACTGTAATAATCACAGAATCACCAGGATGCAATCTGGCTGGTAGCATCGGATCCGTCGTAGCCGAAAAGCCTTGATTGCCCATCCGGAAGCTTATACTCTTAAGACTGTAATTCCACGAGCCGGGAGCACCATTATTCTTGAATACAAAGTAGGAGCAAGTGTCCACCCCCTCTTGTGCATTTAGGAAGGTCAGACTATCAGGGCCGTTAGGGGTGAGGGCCCCGAATGCTAATGCCGGAGCGGCATAAAGTAAATGGATCACCGTGTCGTTGCCCGCGCCATTGACCGCCCAAACCCATGCCTCCGCATTCTTCAACGGATTAATGACATCGAGCTCGACCGTGATCACCGTATCGATGCCCGGTATGACCGTAAAATTCACGGGATTGAAGCTGACATTCGAACTGACATATCCTGAATCCATACCCAGTCTTCGCTTCTGGACACCCATCGGATCGTTCAAGATGTCAACCGCTGAGATGGACCGATCGAGAGGATTCGAGTCATGCACGTGGATCGTCCAACTGGTGCAATTAGTATCGACGGTACACTTCGGCGAGTATGCACCTTCGATACCGAATGACTGTCCACATGGTGCAGCGTACTCGTTGAAAAAGTCATCCGCATCCATGTCGCCAAGATCGTTATCGTAATCGAATCCGGACACTCCATACTGATACACGGCAAACGCGCTATCGGCGGTCGCATAGTAACACCCAACACCTAGTTCGTACCGGAGACCGGTCAACGGGGGATAGTCTGGAAACGTGGTCGTTCCTAATGGAGTCCCTATATTGCCAATCGTGCCAATCGGATTTCCGTTTTTCCAAACCTTAATTTTGGATAACTGATCGCTGCGCGCAATCACGTTAATATAACGGTGTTTTGCCACCTGCTTCACATCATCCGGGACGGTCCACATGAAACTGGTGCGATAGCGCGAGGCAGAGACAACATTCATCTGTGCTGGGGCGGTAAATGGCCCCTGCGGGCTCGCGGATCCACCCGCACCGCGGTAATCGTACTGCTCGACAGCGAATTTATGGCCACAGTCCGAATAGAAATGCGCTCCCTGCTCGACGTTGTTCTCTGTGGCGGACCCATAGAGTGGAACGTCATACAGGCTGGTTCCAGTCGCGAGGTCCCCCGTAACCCGGCAACCGCCCAGGTCGGCCACGATCATCTTGACCTGGTCCCCGGCACTGTAATCATTCGGATTGATGCCAGGAGAATCGAACATCGGCATCACGAGATACCCTCCGTCGGTCCAATATTGGGTCGGGATCATCATCTCAAGATTGAGATTTCTCATGTCGGCAAAGTTGAGTTGAGTCGTGCCATTAAGCGCATTTTCGCAGCCGGCAAGCACGCCAACTGCCTGGTCCGCCTCAATCTGAGATCCTGTCTCGTCTATATTCCCCGGGCCTGGACTTGTTTTGATCTCGGACTTCACCCAGTAAACCTGGCCACGCTGTAATGTGACATCGAGTTCCGAAGGCGTGCCGTTTCCGTTATTCGGGCCAGAGGTCGCGCCGTGGATACCATTACGGGTCGTCCCCGCTGGGAAGATTTTTACGTGTGTTCCGTCCTTAACGGCAATCACTCCGAAGAACGAGCTCGACGGCTCGCCGCCGTTGTTACAAAAGCGTGCGGGCGATGGAGCACCGGTCCCATCGTCGTTTGGCGCGGCAGCAACGACATATTCTTTTCCAAGCGCGCTGGTCGGCAACGCCAGATACATCTCGGAGTTGTCTGGACCTGCTGAGAAGTATTGAACACTGATCGGGCGGTCGGCATGGACGTGGATGCCTGTGTATTCGGCCACTTCACCATTAACGTTGAGGTTGCCGTTGTTGCCATCGGAGACAATGACATACGAGAGATTTATCGGAACCTGCGCGTAATTCTTTGCCGTAATGTGCACCTGACTACCGATCACTTCCGCACCGGTTTGGTGGTCGAAGTAGCCAACCGTGACGTTACAGTCGTAATACGAGCTAATGAGTATCCAGTAGGACTGATACGGCATGACTGTCGTGCAGTTGAAGCTCGTTCGAATGAAGCCTAAGTAGAAATCACGCCCATCGGACGAGAGACCGCTTGGCACCTGAGCACTAAGTTGGCTTGACAGCAGCAGAAGATAGAGAACTGTCGGGACCGCGCGCTTCATCATGGTTGGTTCGGTTCTATTCTAAGATGACCACTCAACTCCGAAAAGGTAACAGCCTTCTGGGCGAATAACTTCCGAATCTTCATTTTGTTACAGGAGCCAGGGTGTGAATTCGTATGCAATAAACGCAAAAGCCCCGGCAATTTGCCGGGGCTTGCTGAGTACATTCTCGTAACTCACTTATTTCAGCTCGACCTTTGCGCCGGCTTCCTCGAGTTTCTTCTTGAGGGCCTCGGCATCGGCCTTCGGCTGTGCTTCCTTGACGACCTTCGGCGCGCCATCGACAAGGTCCTTTGCCTCCTTGAGGCCAAGACCCGTCGCTTCGCGGACGGCCTTGATGACGTTGATCTTCGAAGCGCCACCATCGGTAAGCACGACGTCGAACTCGGTCTTCTCTTCGACGGCTGCCGGAGCAGCGCCGCCGGCCGCCGGCATCATCCCCATCATCATCGGGGCCGAAGCCGTTACGCCGAACTTCTCTTCGAGCGCCTTCTTCAGGTCCGCTGCTTCACCCAGCGTCAATGCGCTGATCTGATCTACGATTGCATTAATATCTGCCATGATCTTATTACGGTTACGTTGTTAAAAGTTGTTGTTGAACTATGCGGCTGCGGGTTCAGCGGGTGTGCCTTCGCCCTTCTTCTTCTCGATCGCGTCCATAAGATAGACGATGTCGCGTTGCAGCGCGCCGAGGACGCTTACGATGCCGCGCATAGGCGACTCCAAGCTTCCGACGATGCTCGCCATCACTTCTTTCTTACTCGGCAGCGCGGCGACCTTCTTCAGGTCGGTCCCAGGATAGGTCGTGCCTTCGAGATACGCCAGCTTGAGCGCTGGTTTATCTTGATTTTTTCCGACAAACTCCTGGAGGATGCGCGCCGGTGCGACCGGATCGTCGAACCCGAACGCAACGCCCGTCTGTCTGACGAGTGCCGCACTCAGTTCCGGAGAGAGCCGTCCCGACTCATCCAGCGCGCGCTTCAGCAGCGTGTTCTTCGCGACCTTATAGGTCAGACCGGCTTTGCGGAGCTCGGCGCGCAGACGCGTGGTCTGCTCGACCGTCAGCCCTTCGAAGTCGGTGAAGTACATGCCCGTCGAGCGGCCGATGACTTCCTTCAGTTCAGCAACGACTTGCGTTTTTTCTTCGCGTGTCATTGATTGATTGTGTTGTGTTTGATGAGATCATCGATGATCCCAACATCGCTTTTGGCAGCATCTTGCAATCATCGGAGTTTGAAGCTCTCCAATATTCGCCATCTCGCGCAGCGTTCCGGCGCAACCATGGTTGCGCCTTCCTGGTCCGTAATAACCAGCGAACGTTACTCCCCGCGTGGACCTCAATCGCCGGAGACTCCGGCAATCCGCCCCTGCCAAATAGCCCGCCCGTAACGAAGATACCCCCTTCACGGTTTCCGGCACCCCATTCCTCGCTCATCATTCGTAATTCCCCCCGGCCATTCCGGCGGCTGAGGGTATTCCGGCGATAATTTCCCCTCCCACTCATACCGCAGCGGCCTGCCCTCTTCGTCATAAGGACCTCCATAAGGCGTCGGCTCATCCGGGTCGTCCTCTCCCTGTTCGTCCTCGCAACCCGATATTTCCAGGGGCACCGCGTCAGTATATATTTTTTTGTTGTTGATTTTCGGAAGTTTTTCATGAACCGGCGAATTCCTACCCACAAGTGGCTCATCCACTTTTGAAACGGTCATAGCCCATGCTGTGAGAAGCCCGACCGGCCCCCGAACCGGAATCCCGGCACCCATGACGGCCCGGACCTCCTGCGTGAAGACGATCGCCGTCAGTGAAATCTCGTTGACCCAATCGTTGACGTCCAGCGCGACCCAACGCTTCTCGTAGTAGTACAAACCCGAAAACTCGAACGAGTTCAGGATCAGGACATCGATCTTCGCCTCGCGATGATCCACGCCATCCACACGCCGCGTCGTCGAAAGCATGTTCCGGACGACCCCGGCGCACACACCCCACGTCCCCATCTTGCAGTCGAGAATGCGGAAATTTGATTTCAAATAATCCACCCGCCCTTCATCAGTGAGATTCCCCCGCCTTTCGTCAATTAGATTCCCCCGCCTTTTCAAGGCGGGGTCATCGCCCACGATAAGGGGGTGGTTGACCCGACTCCCACCCGCATTCAACTCCGACTGCAAGCTCTCCCGCAACAGCGCAACACCCGCATAGCTATTGACATAAAGCACCCTCAACCCACTCGCCGCAAGATCGAGACCGATCCGCAGCGAAGTCCGCACGTTTCGCCGCACGTCACGCGAGGACACGACATTGATCCCGTTCTGCGCGATCTGGATCAGCTCTTCGTTCTCCGGGTCCGGTCGGCCGTCCGCCAAAAGATGACGAGACCTCCAAATGATCTTGTTATCCGGTACCTGGACCTCGTCCGAGAAGATCGTCTCCAGATTGAATTCCCGATACGCTCCCTGTTTGTATTCGATCATGATCTATTTCTTTGGTTATTGAGGCCCCACAGCGCAATTTCCAGATGGCCTGGGCCATTTTCCATTTATGCCCATGGAAACATAATGCGCAAATAAAGAGACACCCCTTCACCCTATATAACAACAAATCACCACCTCAACATCTTAAATCTGATGAATTATTTTCATTTTGTTAATAACTTGGCGCTTCCGCGCCGTGCTACACAGCGCAGCGGCTCCGCCGCGAATTCCGTGTTCCGCCACCGAAGTGGGCTGCGCTGTTGTAGCCCGGCCCGGAAGGGCCGGGGATGGCGCCCCAATCATTTTTTTTATTCGCGCCGCGAAGCGGCCGCCGTCGAACCGCCAGAATCCGAATTCGCGGCGGAGCCGCTGCGCTGGGTAGCCCGGCCCGGGAGGGCCGGGGTTGCGGGGCAATCATTTTATGTTCGGCGCCGCGGAGCGGCCGCCCTTCTACCACACACCAATGTTCTCGCCCGACACGACACTCCCCTCCCCATCGTTACACCGCGCACCATGCTCCCACGTCTCACATCGCTTGTCATTCTCTGCGCGCTCATCGCGCTACCGATTGCCGCGCCCGCGCAAAACAAACCCACCGACACTACCGCGATCTCGCAGAAGAACGAGAAGACCGTCTACATCACTCGCCACGGCAAATGCTATCACAGCAAGGACTGCCGCTTCCTCGGCAAATCCTCGATGGCCGTCAAATCTTCCAAATCCGCAATGCAATCGACGCAAGCCAACTCTGTCTGTGGGCGATGTCTTTTTCAGTCCAGGATTTGATAGTTTGTAGCGAGGTATTGATCTTGAGGTTTGAATTCTTATAATTCTCATCTCGCTTCTTCGTAAAAAACTTACTCTGAGCTGCCTTGTTCACTTTCCCAGTGAGGAGGGTATAGTTACCCAAGCGATGTACAAGTTCGTCCTTCTTCATCCCTTCTGAAAAAAGATAAGCTTTCCATTCATCGTCCGGACTAAGAGGAAGGATGTGTTCAAGAGTGATTGTTTTCGCGACCTTCTCGGTATCTCCGCCAAGGTGGTCTTCTATGCGACTCAGAATATATTTTGCAACCTGCCTAGCTTTGACTGTCTTGCCAAGAAATTGTGCTTTAAAAGCATCATCTCGCGGGTACAAGGCCTGCATTCGCTCCGAGACCTCAGCGGTATTTTTCACACTTTTCTTCCTAATGTCAATAGCGAGGCCACTGAATAGGCGTTCCATTTCCTTATTCTCAAGTTCGCCTATCGTTTGATATCTGAAGACGAAAGCAATGCATAAACGGATAAGCTTCTTAAACTCTGAAAGTGGAAACCTCTTCTGCCCCGCAAGTAGAAGAGGCAGGGGTTGTTGCGTCGAGAGAATCTGAAGTTCTTCAAGAAGATCGGCTATTTCCGGGTCCGACCAGTCCTCAGGATTTGGATTCAGAAGTGAGTCATAAACACCAGCCTCTTCCTTCAACTCATCCAGAAGGCTTAGAGCTTGCCGCCCCGTGTGAACAGACTTCTTGACTTCGGTTAAGAGCTTTTGCTCCTGCACCAATGATCGGGTCGAAAGCCAGAAATGCCTAAGAAAAGCATTGGTGTTGACAGAACTTAGTGTTTCTCTGATAATATCCCAACGTTCTAGGGCTACGTTGGTCTTCGCTTTACCTACCATTTCAAAGAGATAGACTTTTAGCAAGTCAGTCAACGTCAAGTCTAGGCCCCGTCCATTAAGCGTCTGGAAAATGTTGTAAGCGACGATTTCATCTGTGACGTAGGTTGTGACAATTACAAGTTTACTAGTGCAAGCCTCAACCATTGATGAATAGAAGCCATCACTTTCATCTTTACTAAGTCGTGAGGACGCTAATTGGAGTTGATCATAAAAATATTTATATGCGCCAAGTATCAATTGGTTAGTGACGCTCAACTTGCTCTTCTTTTGGTTGGCAAGCTTGGTTTCTGGGGCGCTTGCCTTCTGAATAAAGGTCTGAAAGTAATCCGCATTCATTCTTGATAGCCTCAAACGTGGGGTTACCAAATCGGTACTCTTGAATCCGGGCTGGCGATTAATGTACTTGTCCAAGTCCTTCCAATCAAGGTCGTTTACCGCGTAATAAATATCACGAACCACTGCCAGAAAAATGCAGACTGTTGACAGTCGCTGTTGACCTTCGATTATTTCAATATCGCCATCGACTGCAGTCCTGAAGGTCATGAAACCGAAAAAATGACCTTCCTTACTACTTCTGACTGCTTCCAAATCCTCATAAAAAGCAGTCCAATCATCAGATCTCCACGAGTACTCTCTTTGGAAATATGGTACTCGATAAGTCGCGCTATCCTCGAGAATCCTGAGGACAGCTTCCTGCTTTAGGTCTTTGATTCCAATATCCGCATTTGCCACGTATCAAACTCCATTCAAATGGTGATAAACATCTGACAAAGATACGGCCTAATTCCTTGGCTTGCAAAATGCCACACCCTCAGCAAACTTTTACTCAAGGTTCCTCTTCGCTCCACCCTGAGCTGGCGGGTACTGCACCGCTTGCGCGGCTTCCCTCCGGAGATACCGTATTAGTTCGTTCCTCCGTTCCGTTGTGATTTTTGATATTTAGGGTCATATGCCCGTTGATGCTTTTCCATCGCATAGAGGAGATGTATGAGTTTTCGAGCGACGGCCATCTGTAAGACCATGGGCTT
>JAUZNX010000018.1 GCA_030706745.1 Bacteroidota bacterium | reverse complement strand
TTGAGCGGTGTGCGGGCCTTTGGTGCGCGGCGAGAAGTGAATCGAAATGATGGCCACAGAGTCCGGCGGAAGCTGCGTGGGCAAGGGCGTGAGCAGCGTAAACGTCGGATCGCCTTGAAGCTGCCCGTTCGAGAGCAAAAGCGTGTCGCAACCAGTATTTCTGATTGTGTCGAAAACCGTTGTATCTCCCGCGCAGAAGGAGAAGCTGCCAGCCTGCAAGGACGTGCTGAGCACATTCAGAATGCCGGTGCCATGGACACCCACACCAGAAAATCCAAGTTGTGGAGTTTGGGTCAGTCCCATTGAGACAACCGTGAGCTTCGCAGTGCCCGAGAAGCCGCCCGAATCCGGAGGCACAAACCGAAAGCGTAACCGCACCGAATCGCCGCTCGCGATTACGATCGGCAGTGAGTCGCGAAGCCAGGAGAATCCCGCGCCGAGCGTGCTTACGTCCGTTAGCGTATCCGATGTGCAGCCGGTATTGATGAAGGTGACGCTCGTATCGCGTAAGCCATTGCATAAGCTAGCGGAATCGAGATTGAATTGCGTTAGCTCCGATAAAAGACTCGGCGGCTCTGGCATTGCCGTTGCCGTGATCGCGATAAGTGTATCGAACGGCAGCGTTGTATCTGGCAGGATGTTCACACCGCGCACATGGAGCTTGGTCGTAAATGTGCCAGCTTGCTTGAGTGGCGTGAAGCGGACGTAAAACGAATCGCTGGTCCCGCCGCCGAATGTTATGGGCAACCCCGCAACTGAATCGAGTGAGAAGTGAATGGTATCGCCAACGAGCGCGATGCTATCGACGCGCAGACCGTTCGGGCAAGCGTTGCTAAATATCGTTGTGAGAGCCTTACTCGCATCACACGCCTTGATGCGTGGGAGCGCACTAATAACGACGGCGGAAGTATCGTCCTCTTTTAACATGCCATCGCCACCATTGGTCGTAAGCCACACGCCGCCGCCCGTATCGAACGCAATGACGGTTCCGCCCTTACAGGTCTGGAGCACGCAAAAGCGAGTATCTGGTCTATTCGAAGGGCCATAAACATACTTCCAACTAGCTCCGCGGTCTGTCGAGCGGTACATGCCTGGCCCGAATGTACTCTGAATGTAAAATGCTTCTCCTGAGCCTTCGATATCACCAGTCGTGGATTGCATTATCACATTCTTCACTATTCCCGGCGGCGAGGGACCTGGATTCCAAGTATGCCCTGAATCCGATGTGGACCAGAGTTCGGGCGATGGCGTGCCAACGACTGGTCCTTCTCCATAATCGAAAAATATATGGCTTGTACTCTGGTAATAAAGTCCGCCCCAAGATTCTCGATTGTGACCAACTGAAGTCCAATTCTGGCCAGCATCTGTCGATACAAATGAGTCCCCATTGAATTTTACGTTGTTAGCAGGCTGTGCAGATGCAGCCGAGCTGATCATGCAGAAGGAGTCGGATGCGCAAGCAATTCCGCCATTACTCAAAAACAAAGTCCCCTCTTTTGTTTGAAAGACATTATTCCATTGAACTGAATTTGGCACAACAGTCCATGTGTTCCCTCCGTCCATCGTCCGGTAAAGCCCTGGAGAATAATCACCAGGGACATCGAAGACATGAATCGTTAGCCACCCATTCAATCGGTCTCTCATATAAATCCCTGTTATGCTTCCTTTGTAAGTAGGAAAAATCGTCATCGAAATGGCCGTCCACGTTTGCCCACCGTTGGTTGTCTTGAAAAGAGCCGGCATCCCACTCGGAACGGGGTTCCACCAATTGGGAGAACATGCGACCAAGCCGGAATTTCGATCCCAAAAAAAGCCTGCGGTCGGAGTAGCCGGTAATCGACCGATTGGCTTCCATTGCGCCGATGCGGAACTGGTGAAGAGCATCCAAATCCCGAATGCAAACGCGAGCGAAGTAAAGGTGTACTTCTCTTCCATAGTGATCTTCTTTTAAAACAGTAGAATGGACGCCGCACATTGTGTGGCGTCCATTCTATGGCGTTTATCGAACAACGGTCATTGTTCGGCTTTGAATGATATTCCCTTTCGGGAATTCAATCGAATAGCGGTACGAACCGGAAGGTAACCGGTCGGCGTCGAAATAGAAAAAGTGTTTCCCGGCGTAGGTCGCTTCTTGTCGGTCGCTCAGGATTTCTTTTCCTGTCATATCCATGATTCGGATGTATGCCATGCCGTTGCCGCTCGTCGTGAACGGAATGGTCGTTGCGAATCCAGTCGAAGCATTGACCGGATTCGGATAATTCTGGCCACCCGTGCTGATCGTGCCGGTCCGCAGGAATTGCTGGAGTGTATGGTCGCTACAGGAGTAGATATAGCGGAAGCCCGATCCCGCGTCATCGATCGATGCAATGCAGTCCGGCGCAAGGCCCAGCGCGTTATCGAACGTGATGTTCGAAAGCATGAGCGAGGTCGTGGTGGAATCGGATAGATATACGTTGAATGTGAGCGTGCCGATCGTGTCGCCGGTGGGGATTGGGCCGAGATCGAAGTGCTGCACTTGTGCTGTGCTCGGTCCGCTGGTGCTCGCGGGCGAAAGTCCGCGCGCATACCCGAGCAGATCGTCGTTGTGCGTGAGATCGAAGTGCAGGCCACTCAGCCTCGAATGATTGCCCGTTAGCAGTACATCGAACGTCACCATCCCGCGGGCCTTCGCGCTGTCCGCTGCGGAGAGCGAGAGATGTACATGCGAGGGAACGATGATGCTCGCGGTCATCGGAATCGAAATTGCGCCTGTGTCTGAATTGCTCGCGAACGATAGGATCCCATTCATTCCGTTCGTGTCTGCTGTGAGATGAACGGTCACTCGCGATGAACCATTCGGCGGGATCACGATGGGAAAGAGCGCGGCTGCGGAGTATGCGCCGTTCGAAAGCGAATCGCCGAAGACGATCAAGGTATCGCACCCCGTGTTGTAAAGCGTAATCGTCGTATCGCGGGATTCGCAGCGGTAGAGCGAGTCGAAATTGGCCGAGGCAAGGCTCGCGGAGATAAACTTCTCGCCCGGAAGTCCCACGCCGCTCACCGCGATAGCAGTTTTGCGGACAGTGTCGCCGCCGTGGAGGCTGTGCGAATCAAACAGAAGGCGAGCGGCGTGTGCGCCTTTGGTGCGCGGCGAGAAGTGAATCGAAATGATGGCCACAGAGTCCGGCGGAAGCTGCGGGGGCAATGGCGTTAGCAGCGAAAACGTCGGATCGCCTTGAAGCTGCCCGTTCGAGAGCAAAAGCGTGTCGCAACCAGTATTTCTGATTGTGTCGAAAACCGTAGTATCTCCCGCGCAGAAGGAGAAGCTGCCAGCCTGCAAGGACGTGCTGAGCACATTCAGAATGCCGGTGCCATGCACACCTCGACCAGAGAGGGCAAGCTGTGGCGTTTCGGTTAGGCCCATCGAAGTAACAATGAGCTTTGTCGTGGCGGTAAACGTGCCTGAATCCGATGGTACAAACTGGAAGCGAAGCCATATCGAATCTCCCGGCTGGATGATGATTGGAAGAGTATCGCGAAGCCAAGAGAATCCTTCGCCGAGAGTGTTTACGCTCGTCAGTGTATCTGGCTCGCAACCAGAGTTGGTAAATACAACAGATGTATCCTTCCGGCCGAGACACAGACTTACCATGCCCAAATCGAGAGACGTTGTATTGGTAGCGAGTTCAGGTTGTGGTGCGGTAGAGGTAGCGGTAATAGTAATATTTGTGTCGTAGCTGCTCGATCCACCCGGTAAGCTGCCGCGAATGTGGATGGTGGTCGTGAATTTGCCGACCTGCTTCCCAGGATGAAAGCGCACATAAAAGGAATCACTCGCCCCGTTCGTGAGAATAGTCGGTAGTGGCGGTACTGAGCTTAGGCTGAAATGAATTGTATCGCCTTGCAGGGCGATGCTATCCAATGATAGATCGGTGAGACACACATTATAGGAAAGCCTAAACAGCATTGCCGCGTTCTCGCAACCACGAATGCTCGGCAAAGCGCTCTGCGCAATGTTCGCAGGATGCACTGCCTCGAACGCACCATCGCCGCCATCTGTCGTGCGCCAGAGCTTCGTGAAAAGGACTGCACCTGACTTGCTGTTGTACCAATCTCCATCATCGACGGCGTAAACCACGCCACCATTGCCGACCACAGAGAGCGAACGGCTGTCACAACGATGGATTGGACCGCCGACCTTCTGCCAAGTGAGACCAAGGTCAGTAGATCGGAGAATCCCCGAATCGGGACCCGCTAAGCGTGTCTCATGAGCATAGATCGCACAGTCGCTCCCATCAATGTCGCCGATTGCAAGCTCAGCAATAGATTCATATACGGAATTCCAAGTGAGACCTCCATCGGTAGAGCGTTGTATTTCGCTTAACGGGGCATCGGGAAGAATTTCTGCCACGCGCAGAATGATGTTCGAGCCCTCCTTGGAATAAACGGACCAGCTTTCGAGTGCCTTCGTGCCCATCTCACTTGTCGTCCAGGTTGTGCCACCGTCGCTGCTACGCATGGTAAGTCCGTTTGGGCTACTATTCTGATCTCTATGATGGGAGTATATAGTTGAATGACCATTGCCCGTAATGGAAGGCCCAGCACCAGGGACCTCACGGATTGATCGATTATTGATGTTGAAAATTGCAATACCCTCAGGTATGCTGCCAAGCTGACCAAACTGGACGAGAAAGATCAATGAATCCGTGAGTGTCAACGATTCGAAGGCGAATCCATTTGGTGAAATTCGATTCCAATGATTGCCACTATCCTTGGTTTCATATAGTCCCCCCCGGTAGCCTGTTGTGGTGTCCAGCACGATAGCTGCAAGATAGCCATGTGTTGCTGACGTAAAACGCATTTGACCGAGTAGTGCATAACTCTTGTTCGCAATCTCACCGATGTCCATCGCCCTCCATGTTATCCCGCCATCAAGTGTCCGGTAGATTCCAGGCGGGTCGGTTTGGCTACCATTCGGGCTAATAGGGTCTGGAGCAAATGGACCTGTCCAACCAGTAATTCCAGAAGTATAGAGGAATCCATAATCCGGAGTAACAAAATAAGGAGAGAGCGATGAAATGTTTGCGGGTACAGTAAGTTGCTGCCAGTGGGTCTGAGCTGAGAGGTTGAAGACCGGAAGGATCCAGCACAAGATCGAGAAACGAAGGCCCACCAGGCACCAGCGCATAAGTGTGAATGATTAATAGTAGTTGAATAGATCGAGGAGTGCCGGATTGGCACTCCTCAATCAGATTTGTTACTTAACGACAAGAATTGTTTTGCTGGTAATGATAACACCCTTCGGAAATTCGATCTGATAGAAGTAGGTACCAGATGGAAGTTGATCGGCGCTAAAATAGAAGAAGTGCTGTCCGGCATACGTCACATCTTCATTGTCCTTCAGGACTTCCTCTCCCTTCGCGTTTACAACGCGAATGTAGGCGGTACCCTGCACTGCTGTTGTGAATGGAATAAGGGTCTTGAAGCCCGTCGAAGCTGTTACGGGGTTCGGATAATTCGGACTGGCTGATGATCCATCAGGCCGGATCCATGACCCATCCGATTGTTTCATCGCCACAGTTGCGCCATTGCCAGGGCAGGCGTTTGGGCTCGTAAGTGTAATTGTAACGGGTTGGCGCGTATCGCTCGGGGGAACGCTGGTCATGCACGTTGGGATTGCGATACAGACTTCCTGACAAGGCTCATAGTTGCCACCAGATACTATAATTGTACTGCCATCAGGTGAAATCGTATAGGTCCAGGGATACTGCGGGATGATAGTTGGATTGGTCCAACCCTCGCAAGGACCGTGTGGGTCCGTAGGGCTGGGATGATTGCAAGGCTGTAATGGTGGGTTGAAATTAAGAGTAAACGAATTCGGGCCAGAGCCAAGATGATTGACGCAGATGTCGATCCAGCAGTCCTGCTTGTAGACCATCAATGTATCACAGCCGCTACAATCAGTAGGTACAGGATTCCCTCCAACGCATCCTCCACAGTTCGGGATTACGCCACCTCCAACTCCAGCTGGCGCTCCAAGATTGGAGGTGTTGACGTTCCACCATGACCAGTTGCACCAGCAATTCGACGGTGCGCAGATGTAAATGTCATACACCATGCCAGGCTGTGCCGCTGGCGAGAAATCGAATTCGAATTCTCCCGCACTATTCTTTGTCACTGTAGCAACAGGCGGGTTAATGCAGGCGTGATCGATGCAGTCCGCTATTGGACTTACTGCCGAGGCAAAATCGACTACTGCCTTGTCCGTCGTCTGGTTGACTGTCAGTTGGAGATGAACGCAGCATTCGTTCGTAGTGCCACATGATCCATCGACAGCAGCCCCGATCGCATTTATGGTGTTTGGGGTTTGCGCAATGCTGACCATCGGTAGTGCTATTGTCAGGATAGCGAGTAGCGGCAAAAGGCTCCTCCATCGAGGAGTTGTGATGCGGCGGCCTGAGACCGCTCTGGGTAGTGAATTTGGCGTATTTGCCATAATCGTGTCGGTTTTGTTTAATAGAATTATTCCGAGCACGTGGGGCTTATAGCCTTGGGCGCACCAGTGGTGCTCCCCAGCCATAAGCCCACGCGCCGGAACTTTGCGGTATCGGTAATCCACTCGTGATTTCTCACGAATGGGGTGTGGCTTGGGTTAAGAAGGACGGACTGTTTCAGCAGTCCGTCTTTTTTTCGTGCCAGCCCGAAGAGAGCCAGCGCAAACTTTGATTGATCGGGACGTGCGAAGGTGCAGGAGGTGCATGGAACATCCGGACTCGTGGATGCACATAGTATTGCGACCGGCGAAGGGACGCTGGGCGAGAGAGCTCGATTGTTCGGACAATTCTTCATAGCGCTGCTCAATAACGAACACGGCTCTGAGCACCATGCTCAAAGCTTAAGCAGCCGCTTCTTTCGGGCGCGGCATCAGACGCGTCCTCCGCTTCTACTTTGTTGATCCCGGTGGCCGGGCGTTACCGAAGCGCTGGAGAACCGGAGACCCGGTCGCGCATCGGCAGGGAAAACTACCGTTCATCGAACCGCATTGCTGGGGCAAAGATTCTTGCTTCGTTCCAAAATGTCCGATCTAATTGAAACTGTGGAAATGGAGTAGTGGCTGTGCAAGGTCATGCTCGCGCACCGTTTCAATCGCACCCGATAGCCTGCCTTTTTAGAGCGACAGATATTTTTGGCGGAATTTGTATTCGTGCAAAAAATGTGTTATGTTACCTGCAAAGTGATGGGCACCAGTTTTCGGGGAAAATATGAAATATGAAGTATGAAATATGAAGAATGGGGACGGTCATTAGCTCATTGACAACTTGGGCTGTTTCCCGCAAATGGAGAGGCTGTTCATTAAATGACAATTCAAAAGAGAGAATTAAAGTTTTACTTTAACTTTGGGCACCTGTTTCAGTAGGCAAAGGCGAACTTGGCTTGAAATCGGCAGTCCGCCGAGGCGGATGAACATGAAATTTAGAACTTCTCGTGTCTTATCGGCAACTAAACGGAGGTATTTCCAGACCTCATGTAACAAACGGGCCTTGTGGCGTGTCGCTCAGATGATTCAGCATGCCAAGCTCTTCCAGAAAAATTGAAAATGGAAGGGAATCAGCGAAGGCAGGGCGTGAATCGGGTATTTCGGCAGTTGTAGACTACGATGCAGAAATCGGGAATAGGGCGAAGGCCCGCGATTGACAAGGTTTCGACGATCGAGGGGCTTTCGGGCCAACCGGATCGCGGAACGGTTCAGATCGACTCTCGAAATCGGCAGAAGGACCGCGACACCGGATTATTCAGTCGATTCCTGGATGGAAATGACGATGCATTCCGCGCGCTGTACGATCTGTACGAGCGGCCACTGTATCTTTACATCCTACGTCTTTTGAGTTCGGAGCAGGACTCTCAGGACGTGTTCCAGGAAGTGTGGGTTCGGATTTACCGGCTTCGAAACGAGAAGGCCGTCGTGACAAAGTTTTCGGGGTTGCTTTTTACGGTAGCTCGAAATCTTTCGATGAACGCGCTGAGATCGCGGAAGCTGACACCGGATCCGTTGGAAGATGCCTCTGCAGAGTTCGATGCCATGCTTCGAACGCACGAAGTCGAAGACTCGGATTTACGAGATCTCTTCGAACGAGCCCTGGCGCAGTTGCCGGTGGCACAGCGAGAGGCATTTGTTCTGAGGGAGTACAATGGGTATGCCTATCAGGAAATCGCGGACATTACGGGAGACACGATGGTCACCGTAAAGACCCGGGCCTTCAGAGCACGGGAGCGGCTCCGCAAGATCATTGCCGCATGGATGGAATTGAAAAGTGGAACAGACTTTTAAGAAAAGCCAATGACACACGACGAACGGATCAGCTCATACATCGATAACGAACTCACGCTCGAGCAAGAGCAGGAGTTCCTCATCTCGCTGGCAGCGAGCGATGGACTTCGAAAGTCCTTCCGCTCAGAGCTGGTGCTGAAGAAGGTATTGCACCGCGATGAATCGTCTGTGAATCCCCCTCACACGCTTCGCCGGTCGGTGTTCGCCGCGATTGGCCTTGCCGGCGCCGAAATGGTCGGCTCGGAGCACGCGAATGCTGCAACGCAAGCAGCGACGAAGGCGGTTACGCAGGCTGCGACCAAGAGCGCCTTCAAAACAATTTTTGCGACGAAGGTGAGCACGCTCATCACCGCCGCGGGTCTGGGTGTCTCTGCCATGGCGGGTTATGGACTTCACTCGGTCATTAGTCCGGCGCCGGTCACTCCGGCACCAGTTGTGATGCATGCAGCGTCCCCCGTTGCGCCCCTCGATCGGAGCCAGGCTGAGACCGCTATTGCGGCGCCGACCCCACAAGTTCAGGATAACCACCAGCGCGCCGCTACTGTCCGTCATCGGATGCATGAAAGCGTTAAGCTTGCGAGCACTCCGAAGGCAGCGGCAGATCCGGTCAGCGGCGTAGCTGGTGGTGGTCCGATTATCCTCGATCAACCGAAGATTGGCACGAAATGATAACTTGACACCGTAGTAACACGATCTCTCCCGATGGATGATCGATCATCCACGCAGCCCGCTCCTTTAAGCAAGGGGAGCGGGCTTCGATTTCTCCGGTGGCCAGAATGTGATTGTTTGCAGGATGTAATTTCCGTACCCTGGAAGGTGTTAATAAGGGAATCGTGACATGGAAATCGTTTGGGATTCTTTTACTGCTGTTCCGATCGGTGGCTGCACTAGCGCAATCGCCATCACGGGATACAACGGTCCTGCGCGATACCCTCGTCGAAAGCCGCTACACGATCGAGCATAGTCCACTTCGAGGTGGCTTCGAGTTGTTTGGCGGTTTGACGAGTTACTCGAACAGCAATTTTCAGGAGCCGATCTTCCAAACAGGCTGTGATCGGTTCGATCAGGGGACCGGCAGCGATTATGGTCTCCGGGCGATGGCGGAGATTCCTTTTTGGGGAGATCTTTCGAAGTGGAAATTTGCACCGGCAATCTCTGTCGATCTTCGGAAAGCGAAATTCGATTGGACGCAACGTGCGGAAGGGCTGAGCGTCGACGGAAATAGCCTCGACACGTTCACGATTCAGCACGAGATCAGCGCAACGCTAAGTACGGTTGGCATCGAAGGTCGGTTTGAGTATCAAGTGAGTCCAGCTTTTGCTCTTCATGCCGGCCCTGCAATTGGAATCTCGATCACGAGGAGCTACTCCAAAACGGAGCACATGACTGGAGCGGAATTCCTCAGCAGTCATACGCAAGATACGACACTTCAGAGTGGGTCACTAAGCGACAAGCTGACGATGTTGCCAAGCTTCTCTATTGCTGCAAGCTATGAAGTGCCTCTTTCGCGAACGCTACGTGCGGCGCCAAACATCGAGCTGGACTATCATTGGCTTGTAGCAGGAAGGTCGGCACTTTGGAGCGGAATCGATGCGAAGGCCGGTGTATCGTTAATGTTCGATCTGACTCCAAGACTAGAGACCGTTCCAACGTTTGTGAAGAGCGAGGTTCCGGTTGTGATTCATCGCGAGCCTGAGGTGGCTCCGCTGACCGCCTCCATCGAAGCAGTGGCTGTTGGCAAGAGTGGTAAAGAGTCCAAGGTCGTTCGCATGACGATTGAAGAAGTCCGCACCAGGAATGCCTATCCGATTCTGAACTATATCTTCTTCGATGATGGGTCATCGATTTTTCCCTCTCGTTACCTGCAATTCGCATCGTTCGATGAGGCGAGCCGAAGCTTCCGAGGTTCGACGGAGCGACAAGGTGTTGCGTTGATGGACCTCTACCGAGAGACGCTGAATATTCTCGGCGACCGATTGCGAAAGCACCCGAAGGCACAAGTGACGCTGATCGGAAGCACGAGTGGCAACGAACGCGGAGGATTGTCCCTTGCGCATGCCAGAGTCAATCGTGTCAAAGACTATCTCGTGCGTGTTTGGCAGATCGATCCAACCAAAATTCGCTGTGAGGCAACGCTGTTGCCGGAACGGCCAAGTCCAGTCACGACAGCCGAAGGCCAGGCCGAAAACCGGCGAGTGGAATTTCGAGTGGATGACGAGCGAGTGAATGACCCGATCGTCGTGACGAATATCGAGCACTTGGCAACACCAGATCAGATTCGACTGAAACCATCGGTTTCGCGACCAGATATTTTGCGGACTCATGCGTCGATTCAGGCTGGCGGGGTGGAGTTCCAATCCTTCAATGGCGATGCAAAATCCTCAACCACCGAGAAGTTGTGGGCTCCGACAGAAGAATTGCTTTCGAAGTTGTCGGATTCTCTTTCGATCGAATATGACGTTACCGATAGTGCGGGACATCACGCTCACGCACATTCGGCGATCCCGTTGGATATACAGCGAGTCACAAGCGACCGAGAGGAGCGAGTCGAGCGGTTCAGTTTGATCTTGTTTGGCTTTGATGAGTCGCGAGTCGAGCGCCGCAATGATCGCGAAGTTCGCAGGGCTGCGGACATGATTGCGCATATCCCAGTTCAGCGCGTTCTGGTGCAGGGGTTTACGGATGAGACCGGAGATGCTGCTCACAACGACCAGTTGAGTCAGGATCGGGCAACACAAATAGCGGATCGTTTAAAAATCGCCTTGAAGGATGAGAAGGCAGCTATTCCCGGCGATCTTCATACGGAGGGTCGGGGCTCTCACGATCTCCTCTATGATAACCGACTACCCGAGGGACGATTTTTCTCAAGAACGGTTAACATTACCATCGAGAGGGCAGTCAAATAGAATATGACATATGATGTATGAAACATGAACGGTGAAGCATTGTGTAGCACGAGTTTAGGCGGCAAGCGTTTGCGGCAATTGCGAACTGCTTCCGTGGCCCTGCTATGCTTCATATTCCATACCTCATATTTCATCCTTCCAGCCTCCGCTCAAATCGTTGCCCTTCGTCCCGATCAGGCCGCGCCGGGAATGACCGTGGTTCTTGAGCTGCTTGCACGGGCGAACGACTCTGGACGGTTTGGAGCGGACGGACTTGCGCCAGCTTCAACGGATTGCCGACTGTTATTCGCATCGGACACAAACCGAATCATCATTGGCCCGATCGAAACGAGTTGGAGCGGACGGCTCCTCCAGGTGCCTGTCTTCATCATGCCGAGCGACTCGCCCATGTTGGTGCCACTTGTGGTCAAGAATCCAAACGGCTCGGATACAGACACGGTCTTTCGCGTGGTTGGTCTACAGCAATTCACGACACTCTCCGGGAACGTCACAATTGGTGAAGGTGCGTATGGTCCGCTCTCCGATGGCAACACGATCGTCGTCGATAAGCTTATTGCAAACAATGCCACGATCACAGTCTCCGTTCAAAATCCAAATCCATTGCAACCTGGCAATCCGCGATACGTGCCGGTCACAATCCTTTCTAACGGTCCCATCATTTTAAATAACAGTACCATCTCGGTCAGGGCGCAGGGCGTGAATGCGGGACCCGGCGGCGGTGGAGGCGGACATGGCTTTGCTGGTGCAGGCGGTTTTGGGTTTACCGGCGGCGGTAATTGTGGTGTTCGTCCGCCACCTCCAACGTCGAATGCGGGTAGCGATTCCGATGCAACAATCAACAATGGTGGCAGATCGATTACCGGAGTGCTCGGCGGAGGTAGTAGCCCTGAAGAAGATCAAGGGGGCGGTGGGGGTACAGGCGCGCCATTCGGTTCCAGTGGGGCAGCGGGGCTGAACAATCATAACTCGGCGCCTGGCGGCTATGGTGGAGGTTCCGGAGGTGGTGAATCGACGCCGTCCAATCTGGCTTATGGCGGCGGCGGCGGGGGATTCGGTACCGATGGCGTAACCGGTGCAGGCGGCAGTCAGCCCAATAATGGTTTACGTAGCGGTGGCCGCTTTCTAATACCACTGGCCGGAGGTTCTGGTGGTGGTGCGGGCAACGCGGAAGGTAGCGACTCGTTGGCAGGATCGGGGGGCGGAGGTGGCGGCGCAATTTCGCTTATCACGTTCGATTCAATTTTGATTCAAAGGTCTAGCATCAATGCCTCCGGTGATTCGGGCACTAGCGACGGCGGGAAGAATGCTGCGGGCGGCGGCGGCGGCTCTGGCGGGGCGATTTATTTGGCCAGCGCGAAATCGATCACGTTCGCCGATTCCGAGCTTCTAGTATTAGGAGGTAAAGGCGGCAATGGGGGGGTGGGTCAATCCAACGGTGGTGCGGGCGGACTCGGACGGCTACGGATGGATGGCTCTGCCGTGCTGCCGGGCTCCACGACTCTTGCGCAAGTTGCGTCCGGAGGAATCTCAATCGATACTCAGCGGATGGGCAAGTTCGGCAATTTCATTCGGCTCACAGGCTTTGCACCAGACACAATCAACGATCTCGATTCAGTACGGATTTATTACAGGTCGCTTCATACCAATTGGCAACACTTCGATACAGTCCGGTCGCGGCGATTGGGTACATGGACCAAGTGGATACCAAAGAGCCATGACTCGATCGAATTTGTGATGGCGATGATAAAAGTCCGCTTCCCATCAAAGACTGCAGCGAACTCGGAGCCCGATTGGATCCTGTCGCACGTTGGAATGGCGATGCTGCCGCAGATCCCGTCTCCGTTCCTGGTGGTTGTCGATTCTCTTGATTTCGACACGGTCCGGCTGACACATTGCCGCACTCGAAAACTTATCATTGCCAACCAAGGTGCTGCGCCACTTCGCGTTGACTCGTTGAGACTCGCGGGTATTGTCTTTAGCGCCAATGCGTCGGGGCCTATCGTTCTTTCGCCAAATTCGATTGACACGATCGAAGTGACATTTTGCCCACAAGCGATTGGCAGCGCCACGGGATCACTCACGATATACTCGAATGATAGTCTGAGTCTCACACGTAGAATTACACTCAGGGGCTTTGGTGTCAAGCGCAATGACTCGTTGGTGCTGACGCCTCCCTTCATCCACTTCGCAAGGGTGTTGGTCGGTGCATGTGACACTGCGACGGTGACCTTCCGCTCAGCCGGCACCGACACGCTCTATCTGAATTCGACTGAGTGGAATTCTCCTCCATTCAGTTTGAGATTGACTCCACGAGATTCTGCATTGGCACCGGGTGCGACCGCCAAAGCCCAGATCATCTATTGCCCTTCGGATTCCGGCGATCAAGCATTCAAATTTCCGCTCGATGGAAAAGAGGATTCCCTCCTCGTTTCGGGGCATGCCGTTCTTCGTAGACTCGACATAGAATCCACCGCAGGCTTAGGAGATATTTGTCTGGGTGCCTCAACTTCATTTCAGGAAGCTATTTTGAATGTTGGGAATGACACAATAACGCTTGTCTCCGCTACGAGTGCCTCCCAGCAGATCCGGATTATTTCGCCAGCGGTCCCAACGATCATTCCGGCGCACGGCGAAGCAATCGTGCTATGGAGCTTGACAACCGATAGGGTTGGGATTTTTAAGGACACCCTTCACTATGTATCCGCCGATTCAACCTTCACCACTATCCTGGAATACCAGGTCTCGGCGCCATTGCTCGCGATGGATTCGGTTCTTGATTTCCATGATTTGTGTTTGGGCTCGAGTGATACTGCGACGATTCTGATTCGGAATCGCGACATGGATACAACCGCTCTGCATATTGATATGACACAATGGGGTGGAGCATTCGGGCTGCTGGATTCCCAAGCCACGATCTTGCCTTTGGATAGCGTGAAGATCCGTGTTGTGTTTTTTCCGGCTGCTGAAGCGATTGATTCGAACCGTCTTGATATTCTTGCGATGGCCGGACTCTGCGATTCGACTTATTCAGTGTTGCTGCGAGGTATGGGGAGCCTTTCGGTCATTAGGGCTGCGAATGTCATGTTCGATACAGCACTTGTAGGGGCTTGCATCGAGGACTCGATGCTTATCGAAAATCCGTGCGGGCCACCCCTCACAATCAATTTGCTTCCAGTCTCGGCTCCATTCGAGTTTCTGGATGCCGCGATGCTGCCAATAGTGATTTCCTCGGGCTCGTCCCGAGAACTCCATTTTCGGTTTTGCCCAAAGCAGGCAGGCGCGGCGTCCGACACGCTTCACATCGGTTCAACCGCCCGGCCGATTCTTTTTGGCGTCGGCGCGCCGATTGCCAAGCCGTGGGCACACTTTACGGTGGCAAGTGCAACAGTGCTGTCCGGAAGCATCATGCCCATCGACATTCGCCTGGACTCTTCAACTTTCAAGGATTCGATTCCTTTGTCTGTTACCCTGCTATATGATCCTCAAGTCGTGTGGCCGACCGGTGGAGGACAGAAGACGGCTTCGGGACAATACTCATTTGACCAGATAATCAACTTTGGCAAGGCCCCGCAACAAATTCATACAATACAATTACTTGGTCTGCTCGGGCCGCGGGCGAGTTCTGTTTTGAGTCTGGCAATCGAACCCGACTCGCTCTTCGAACTCCGAGTTTCTCCAGGCCAGATCACAGTTCAGGATTGTACTGGACTCAACGGCAGCATCTCAGTGAGTGGGGCGTATTCCCTGGGTCCAGTTATCCCAACCGTTGTTGCCGACGATGCAAGCGTGCCCGTCAAGCTTGGCAACGATGGCTATGTAACTGGAGAGATATTTGACATCACCGGCAATTTAGTGCGATTAGCATTTGCGGGCGGTTTTTCGCGCGGTAGCTATCGGCTGCCGGTTCAAGTTACCGGTTTGGCATCAGGGCGATATTTCCTTCGGGTGCGTTCACTGGACTGGGTGAGCACAGTGCCATTTCTAATTGATAAATAGCCGCCACAAAAGTTGATCGCGGTGTGTTCGTGATCAACGTCGCCGAAGCGTGTTTTTCTGCTTTGCGGTAGTCTGCCATTTCTAATGATGATATGAGGAATCTTCGTCGCCTTTCATGTCGGATCTTGTCGTTGCTGATTCTGCTCGCCACGCCAGGGATGGCGCAGCGGAGCAGCACGCTGAATGTTCAATATCAATTCCCATCCAGAGGCGCAACAGCGATACCTCGTCAGACGAATATTATCATTCGACCTGGCGATTCGATCAATCGTTCAACGGTCAAAGCATCGCTCCTCAAAGTTACAGGAACGTTTAGTGGCACGCATGCCGGAACATTCGTCCTTTCAGATGACAAGAAGACGCTCGTGTTTACGTCTAAGTTGGCGTTCACCTATTCTGAACGTGTCCGAGTCTCATTGGCGCGAGGAATCCGTACAACGGGCGGCAAGTTGGTGGATTCACTCTGGTTCTATTTTACAATACAGTCCAAGCCTCTTACAGGCCATTCGCAAATTCAGTCAGTGAGCAGTTTAGAGTTCGCGCCGGATGCGGCGATGGCCCCGGGCGCCGTCCCGATTCCATTCCTACCAAGTATGGTGCAGGATGATTCGTTGCCCTTTTTCCCGAAACTGACGATGACGACGATCGACAATCCTTCAGCCGGCAGTATCTTCATCGCTACATTCAATTCTGCCCAAGCCCCAACCCCATATATTCCATACCTTGCGATTATTAATGACTCAGGCCGGGTACTATGGTCCCGAGCCGGTGATAGTCGCATGACCGATTTCAAACTCAATCCGAACGGTCAGTTCAGCTTCTATCGCGACGCGACCTTCCGGTATTATGTCATGGACTCAACGTTTACTATCGTCGATAGCTTTTGGGCGAAGAATGGGTACGCGACCGATCTCCATGATATCGTTTTACTACCCAATCATCACGCATTGCTTATGGCGTATGATACGGAGCAGAAGATTGACCTGAGTCAATATGTCATGGGTGGCAACACCAATGCAAATGTTATTGGAGTGGTGATTCAGGAGTTGGACTCGGCGAAGAATGTTATTTTTAACTGGCGCAGTTTCGACTCGGGAAATTTCTCCGTTCCGGAGATGGTCGAGTACCCTCACGGCCTTGCGCAACAGAACATCGATGAAGTCCATGCAAACTCATTGGATATTGATACAGACGGCACGATTCTGCTTTCGGCCCGCCATTTGGATGAAATCACGAAGATTAGTAGGGATTCGAACCGGATTGTCTGGCGATGGGGTGGGAATAGAAATGAGTTTACTATAATCGGAGATACAATCGGCTTTTCGCACCAGCATCATGTGCGTCGAATCGCAAACGGTCATATCACCATTTTCGATAATGGTAACGACCACCGGCTTCACAATCCAAACGCCGCAAATTACTCGCGCGCTCTCGAATACGCGCTTGATGAGAAAGCGAAGACCGCTACACTTGTATGGTCGTACGATGAAGGCCGAAGAGATACCAGCACGTACATGGGGGATGTCCAGCGACTTCCGAATGGCAATACCTTTATAGGATGGGGTGGCGATAATATCCTATCGACTCGAAATCCAGCGTTCACGGAAGTGCACTCCGATGGTTCGATCGCACTCGAGATGGACATGCAGCAGCCGTATCTGACCTATCGGGCATTCAAATTCCCTTGGACTCCACCGGCATCGTTCGCTGGAGTCATCCCGCATTATCTCTCGGATATTCCTGAGTCAGCAGTACTCGGAGATGTCTACCCAAACCCCGCAATGAAGCTCACTACTATTTCGATCGCACTACCCCATGAGATGAGCGCGGACCTTCGCATTTTCGACGCACTTGGACATGAAGCTGCAGTGGTTGTTTCCGGATGGCTTCAGGCAGGCCCGCATGCATTCACAGTGGATGTCTCCGCACTCCAGAACGGTTTGTATCTCTGCGTGTTGCGAACCGGCGAGGGGACTTTCACCAAACGGATTGAGATCGCTAAATAGATGCACATACCCACCATTGGTCGAGACCGGCTCCAGCATTTTCCATTGATCACTCTTGCGATCTTCTTTGGGACGCTGGTTTTCGTTGGCTTTCTACGTATTCCAGGAATGTTGCTCGTCTGGTTGGCAGCATGGTGCGCCTATGGCCTAATTCGATTTGCCTATGTCATAAGTAAGCGGCTCCGGGAGCGTTGATCGCCATGCGATTGTGTTCCGGAGTTGTCTGTTTCCGTCACTTTTTCCAAAACAGCCATGATCATTCGATCGATTCGATTTGCTCTATTCGCGAGTGTGCTGATGTTTGCCTTCGCAGCCCCATCGAGAGCCGCGCTGAATTACTATCTGAAGATTGAAGGTGCCAAGGGGCCGGCCAAGATTGTCAAACTGATCCCATCCGGTGGTAAGCTGAAGGGGAGCTTTCCAATCATGGGAGGAGGCACCTACAAACTTTCACTCACGAATGCCAGCGGAGCCGGCCTTCCAATTAATTCGACGACTTCAGCCACGATCACTTTCACCTCGGTCATCACTGCTCATGAGACCTCATCGGGCATGGCCTCCGGTAAGCGCCAGCACCAGCCGATCACCATCACCAAAGAATGGGGCAGTGTATCCAAAGGTACTCCTCCGCAGCCAAATCTCGGATCGGTTGCAATCGGTGATGTGAATGGCGACGGCATGGCAGATATCGTAATTTCCGTCAGCAGTGCCGATGGCAGGATCAACAAGATTGAAGCGCTGACCATCAAGCAGTAAGACTGCCAGGCATTTAGAGTGTTGGAACCAGTTGTCTTTTGATATTCTGGAGTAACTGGGAGTTGCTCCAGACACTCGATTCGTGTGTTTGAAAAGTGGGTGGCCCGCTTTTTGTCGCACAGCTCTTCTGTTTTATCGCAAGACCATCAGGATGGAACAAGCTCGGTTATTGTCGCCGATTTGATGAAATCTTGCGGGGCCCGGTGTGACGGCGCGCAATTCTGTGACGCGAGTCCCGTTCCAATTTGAAATTGTAAGAGGACACCTATTTAGGAAACTGCCATGAAATCAAAGATGACGAGCAAACTGTCGAACGAAAACGGAGATGGTATCCGCAGTCGTGCTACAGAAAATCAATCCTTCGACAAGGCTGGTATGAGGGGACGTAAAGCTAAACAATCATCTTTGGGCGAGATTGGGACCGGCAGCCTTACACTCGGATCGTCGGGTAACAGCGGGTCAAATGGCCACAGTCCGAATGAAAAGGTACGTACGGAGCAGATCGATACGATGGCGGCCCGCCGATTACTTTCTACATTGGTTGCAGTCCGGAAGGGTGATTTCGCTTCGCGGTTCAATGTGGATGAGACGCTGGCCGTATCGGATCCGCTGACGTACCGGATCGCACAGGAGCTCAATGAGATCATCGAAATGAACCAGAGTCTGGTTCGCGAACTCGAGCGAACGAGTGCGGCTGTGGGCAAAGAAGGTAAGATTACCCAGCGGGCGGCGCTTCCGAATGCGGCTGGCGCATGGGCGGTCGCCGTCGAGGGCGTGAATACTCTTATTAGCGATCTGGCACAGCCACTGACGGAGGTTGCTCGCGTCATCGGTAGTGTGGCCAAGGGAGATCTATCGCAAACAATGACGCTGGAAATTGAAGGTCGGCCGCTCAAGGGTGAGTTTCTTCGGACGGGCAAGGTGGTCAATACGATGGTCGAGCAGCTTGCCTCGTTCGCATCGGAGGTGACCCGTGTGGCCCGCGAAGTAGGTACAGAAGGGAAACTTGGTGGACAAGCCGTTGTCAAGGGCGTTTCGGGAACGTGGAAAGACCTCACGGACAATGTGAACTTCATGGCCTCGAACCTGACAGGTCAAGTGCGTAACATTGCTGAGGTGACGACAGCAGTGGCGAATGGAGACCTCTCGAAGAAGATTACGGTGGATGTAAAAGGCGAAATTCTGGAGCTGAAGAATACGATCAATACGATGGTCGACCAGCTTTCGAGCTTTGCATCGGAAGTAACTCGTGTAGCCCGCGAAGTAGGTACGGAAGGGAAACTTGGTGGTCAGGCGCAGGTTAAGGGTGTCTCGGGCACATGGAAGGATTTGACAGACAATGTGAATTTCATGGCCTCGAACCTGACGGCGCAAGTCCGTAATATTGCGGAGGTTACGACGGCCGTTGCGACCGGTGATTTGTCCAAGAAGATCACGGTGGATGTGAAAGGTGAGATCCTGGAGCTGAAGAATACGATCAACACGATGGTTGATCAGCTTAACTCGTTTGCTTCGGAAGTAACTCGTGTGGCCCGTGAAGTAGGTACCGAAGGAAAGCTCGGCGGACAGGCCATTGTGAAGGGCGTTTCGGGTACATGGAAAGACCTTACCGATAATGTGAATTTCATGGCCTCGAACCTTACAGGCCAGGTGCGTAACATCGCGGAAGTTACAACGGCGGTAGCCAATGGTGATCTTTCTAAAAAAATCACAGTCGATGTAAAAGGGGAAATCCTGGAGCTGAAGAATACGATCAATACGATGGTCGATCAGCTTTCGAGTTTCGCTGCTGAGGTAACTCGTGTCGCCCGTGAAGTCGGTACGGAAGGAAAACTGGGCGGACAAGCCGATGTAAAAGGGGTTGCGGGCGTCTGGAAGGACCTTACGGATAATGTAAATTTCATGGCCTCGAATCTTACGGGGCAGGTGCGTAATATTGCCGAAGTTACGACGGCGGTCGCTAATGGCGATCTGTCGAAGAAGATTACGGTAGATGTTAAAGGTGAGATTTTGGAGTTGAAAAATACGATCAACACAATGGTCGATCAGCTTTCATCGTTTGCTGCCGAAGTGACTCGTGTTGCCCGAGAAGTGGGCACGGAAGGAAAGCTTGGCGGTCAAGCGGAAGTGAAAGGCGTCGCTGGTACGTGGAAGGACCTCACCGACAATGTGAACTTCATGGCTGCGAACCTGACATCTCAGGTGCGTAATATTGCGGAGGTTACCACAGCGGTCGCCAATGGTGATTTGTCGAAGAAAATCACGGTAGATGTTCGAGGCGAAATCTTAGAGCTGAAGAACACGGTCAATACGATGGTGGACCAGCTTAACTCGTTCGCGGCAGAGGTTACGCGTGTGGCTCGTGAAGTCGGTACGGAAGGCAAGCTTGGCGGTCAGGCCGAAGTGAAAGGCGTCGCCGGTACATGGAAAGACCTTACGGACAATGTGAATTTCATGGCCTCGAACCTCACCGGTCAGGTGCGTAATATCGCCGATGTCACGACGGCTGTGGCGAATGGTGATCTTTCGAAGAAAATCACTGTCGATGTAAAAGGTGAAATTCTCGAGTTGAAGAATACGATCAACACGATGGTCGATCGGCTCGGATCGTTTGCCTCCGAAGTAACCCGTGTGGCCCGCGAGGTAGGAACCGATGGCAAATTGGGCGGTCAGGCCGAAGTCCGTGGTGTGGCGGGTGTGTGGAAGGATTTGACAGACAATGTAAACTCGATGGCCGGTAACCTGACGGCTCAGGTGCGAAACATTGCAGAAGTTACCACGGCTGTGGCGACAGGAGATTTGTCCAAGAAGATCACGGTGGACGTGAAAGGCGAAATTTTGGAGCTGAAGAACACGATCAACACGATGGTCGATCAGCTCTCGTCATTCGCGGCTGAGGTAACGCGCGTCGCCCGAGAAGTCGGTACAGAAGGAAAGCTCGGCGGCCAGGCGCAAGTAAAAGGTGTCTCGGGTACCTGGAAGGACTTGACGGACAATGTGAATTTCATGGCCTCGAACCTTACGGCACAGGTGCGAAATATCGCAAATGTGACAACGGCTGTGGCGAATGGAGATTTGTCGAAGAAAATCACGGTCGACGTAAAGGGCGAGATCCTCGAGTTGAAGAATACGATCAATACGATGGTCGATCAACTTAACTCATTCGCATCGGAGGTAACCCGTGTGGCGCGCGAAGTAGGTACCGAAGGAAAACTTGGCGGCCAGGCGGATGTAAAAGGTGTTTCTGGAACGTGGAAGGATTTGACCGATAATGTAAATTTCATGGCCTCGAACCTCACGGGCCAAGTGCGAAATATCGCAAACGTTACGACTGCCGTGGCCAATGGTGATTTGTCCAAGAAGATCACGGTAGATGTAAAGGGCGAGATCCTGGAGCTAAAGAACACAATCAATACGATGGTGGACCAGCTCAATTCGTTCGCATCGGAAGTAACCCGTGTGGCCCGCGAAGTAGGCACCGAAGGTAAGTTGGGTGGTCAGGCAGAAGTGCGAGGTGTTGCCGGAGTCTGGAAGGACCTGACCGACAATGTAAACTTCATGGCGGCAAATCTCACGACGCAAGTGCGCGGAATTGCGCGAGTCGTTACCGCGGTCGCCAATGGAAATCTGAAGCGCAAACTTGCTGTGGAGGCCATGGGTGAAATCGCCGAACTTGCCGATACGATTAACGCCATGATCGATACACTCGCGACGTTTGCCGATCAGGTTACGACAGTTGCGCGCGAGGTCGGTATCGAAGGAAAACTCGGTGGACAGGCGAATGTGCCGGGGGCCGCCGGAACGTGGAGAGATTTGACTGATAATGTAAACCGTCTCGCGGCTAACCTGACAACGCAGGTGCGCGCCATGGCCGAAGTTGCTACGGCTGTGACCAAGGGCGATCTCTCCCGAATGATCACGGTCGAAGCGGCGGGTGAAGTTGCGTATCTCAAGGACAATGTAAACGAGATGATCCGCAACCTCAAGGATACTACTCGAAAGAATACCGAACAGGATTGGCTCAAAACGAATCTTGCAAGATTCACTCGACTATTGCAGGGGCAAAAGGACTTATGGACGGTTTCGCGCGTGATCCTGAGCGAACTGGCACCACTCGTCAATATGCAGCACGGTGTGTTTTATATTTCAGAGTCGACAGGTGATCAGCCGGTCATGAAGCTGCTTGCGAGCTATGCCTATAAAGAGCGAAAGAATTTATCGAATCAGTTCAAACTTGGAGAAGGGTTGGTGGGGCAGTGCGCGTTGGAGAAAGAACGCATTGTCATCAACGGAATCCCAAGCGAATATATCAAAATCAATTCTGGCCTTGGTGAGTCGGCTCCGCTGAATATTGTGGTGTTGCCGGTACTCTTTGAAGGCCAGGTGAAGGCCGTTATTGAACTGGCAAGCTTCCATGCGTTCAACGAGATCCATCTTGCATTCCTCGATCAATTGACGGAGTCGATCGGAATCGTTTTGAATACAATCGAAGCGAACATGCGGACGGAAGCACTGCTGGCGCAATCGCAATCGCTGACGCAGGAACTGCAATCCCAGCAGCAAGAGCTGACAGAGACAAATCGCCGTCTCGAACAGCAGGCAAAGTCACTTCAAGCTTCAGAAGAGCTGCTCAAAAAGCAGCAAGAAGAACTCCAGCAGACGAACGACGAACTTCAGGACAAGGCGCGTTTGCTGGGCGAACAAAAGACCGAAGTGGAGCGCAAGAATCGCGAAATCGAACTGGCGCGTCGAGCACTCGAAGAAAAGGCCGAACAGTTGGTGCTGACTTCGAAATACAAGAGCGAATTCCTGGCGAATATGTCGCATGAATTGCGGACTCCGCTGAATTCGATGCTGATCCTCTCGAAGATGCTCTCAGAGAATCCGGAGCACAATCTAACGGACAAGCAGATCGAATTCGCTGAAACAATTCATTCTTCCGGAGCCGATTTGCTTGCACTTATTAATGAGATCCTCGACCTGTCAAAGATCGAGTCTGGCACGGTGGCGGTGGATGTCGGGCAGGTCCAACTGAGCGAAGTTGAAGAGGACATGCACCGGACGTTCGAAAGTGTGGCCCAGGAGAAAGGACTCACGTTCGATCTCATGCGGGCCTCGGATGTGCCGGAAGAAATGATGACAGATGAGAAACGCCTGAAGCAGGTCCTGAAGAACCTGCTTTCGAACGCGTTCAAGTTCACTCATACCGGCGGTGTGAAGCTTGAGATCCGGCGCGCCCCAGATGACATGTTCTTCGGCAACGAACTGCTGAACAAAGCTTCAGCCGTGGTCGGGCTTTCTGTCATCGATACTGGCATTGGAATTCCGGCCGAGAAGCACCGTGTCATTTTTGAATCATTCCAACAGGCAGATGGTACGACGAGCCGCGAATATGGCGGCACGGGTCTCGGGCTCTCGATCAGCCGGGAGATCGCTCGGTTACTCGGCGGCGAGATTCAGCTTTCGAGTGAGCCAGGAAAGGGGAGCAAGTTTACCCTTTATCTACCGGAGAACTACGTGCCGACCACGATGGGGACGCACGAGAATGAAAACGGGAATTCAAGCGAATTTTCGGCTGGGAGCATAGAGAGAATTTCCATGCCGACCGAGCGCAATGGATTTCGAGCGAAGAACTCAATTGCCGCCTGGGAAGAACTTGCTACCAGTTCTGGCTCTAATGAAATGACTGCAACGAGTGCGGATCCCGAAGAGATCGAAGATGATCGAGATCAAATTGAACCGGGTGACAGCTTGCTGCTGGTGATCGAAGATGATCCAAAATTCGCGGCGATCTTACTCGACATGGCTCACGATAAGCAGTTTAAGGTCATTCACGCCAGCCGGGGTGAGACGGGGTTGGCCTATGCCAAACGCTACAAGCCGGATGCGATCACGCTCGACATTCTGCTGCCGGGCATTCATGGGCTTGCCGTGCTCGATCGTCTCAAGCACGACCCGGCAACACGACATATTCCGGTACACATTGTTTCGGTCGTCGACAGACTTCCACGACGCAAGCGAATGGGGGCTATTACCCATTTGCAGAAGCCGGTTTCTCCGGATGATGTAAATGAATCGCTGGAACGGATGCGCCAGTTCATCTCGCGGCCGGTCAAGCGATTGCTAGTCGCCGAGAGCGACGAGAACGACCGGAAATCCATTGCAGACATGATCGATGGAGGGCAGGACGTTGAACTGGTTTCGATCGGCACCGGACGTGAAGCACTCGAACGAGTGAAATCAGAACAGTTCGATTGCATGGTCGTAGATATGACTTTGCCGGATATGTCAGGCTTCGAAGTGATTGAAAACATCCGAAAGGACTCCCGGCTTGCCGATTTACCGATCGTGGTATATACCGGTCGAGAGTTGACGAAAAAGGAGAGTTCGCAACTGAATAAGCTTGCGGAATCCATCATCGTCAAGGACATGAACTCTGTCGACAAATTGCTTGATGAGACGGCGCTCTTTCTGCATCGAGCGCATGCGAACCTTCCGGAGGAAAAACGGCGACGAATCGATAATCTTCATACCAACGATGTGTTATTGGCTGGCAAACGGGTACTGATCGTCGACGACGATATTCGCAATATCTTTGCGATCACCAGCTTTCTCGAACGACACAATATGAAAGTCAGCTATGCGGAAAGCGGTCAGGAAGCACTCGACAAGCTGAATCAGAGTCCGGAGTTCGATGTCATCCTAATGGATATCATGATGCCGGGAATGGATGGTTACGAGGCAATGCGGCAAATCCGCCGGAATAAACGGTTGAAATCGATGCCAGTTATTGCGGTAACAGCTAAGGCCATGCGCGGGGATCGCGAGAAATGCATCGAAGCCGGAGCCTCGGATTATATTACAAAGCCGGTTGATGTCGATCAGCTATTGTCTCTATTGCGTGTATGGCTCTTCAAATAAAATACATGCATTCGGATGATCTTGGGCTAGACAAGAGCAATAGCCCTTCATCTGTGGCATCATGGTTGCCACATATTTACCGAATGCGCCATACACGATAAGAAACACACATGCCCGAAACGGATCAACCCGGCCAGCTCATCTATGGCGCACCGAATCCGCCGATACGGATTTTGCTGGTGGACGATCGGCCGGAAAACCTATTGGTCCTCGAAGCATCCCTTCGTGCCGGGCCTGAATTGCATGGGCCGCTCGAATTAGTGCGTGCCATGAGTGGCCCTGAGGCACTTCGGGCGGTACTCCAGTATGATTTTGCTGTGATCCTGCTCGATGTCCAGATGCCGGGTATGGACGGTTTCGAGACTGCTTCGCTGATTCGGTCAAAGCCGGGACGCGAGCATACTCCCATTATTTTCCTGACGGCGGTCAGCACAAGCGATAATAACGTCTTTCGCGGCTATTCGCTGGGGGCCGTTGATTATCTATTCAAACCATTCGAGCCGGAAATACTGCGCGCCAAAATCGCGGTTTTTGTCGATCTGCACCGAAAGACGCTCGAGATCGAGAGGATGGCATCAGAGGTCCGGGAGCGGGCAAAGCTTCTGCGAGAGACCAACGAAGAATTGGCAAAGACCAATAAAGTGCTTGGGGCACTATATCATGAGTTAGAAGCCAAGACCGAAGAGATGCGGCGTCTCAATGAGAATCTCGAGCTTCGAGTGATCGAGCGAACCAGAGAATTGCGTCAAATGAACGATGCCTTGCGGGTCGCGAAAGAAAGCGCAGAAATGGCGAGTCAGGCCAAGGACCAGTTCCTGGCGGTACTCAGCCATGAGTTGCGAACGCCCCTCACCCCGGCGCTTGCGATCGTTCAGATGTTCATGGAAGATCCCACGCTGCCAGCCGATGCGAAGGGATGGGTTGCTACGATTGGGCGCAACATTGAACTCGAGGCACGCCTGATTGATGATCTGTTGGATCTTACGCGGATCTCCAAAGGCAAACTCCCGCTTCATCTTGAACTCACGGATGCGCACCGGGCCATCGAGGAAACCGCAGCAATGTGCATGGATGGAATTCATGCGAAAAACCTTGAACTGATGCTTTCTCTCGAAGCATCCAACGCGCAGGTGGATGCCGACCCGGCGCGACTAAAACAGGTGCTCTGGAATCTCATCAAGAATGCCATCAAATTCACGCCCGAAGGTGGCAACATTGAAATCCGGACCGAGAGCACTCCGGATGGCGGATTTCGGTGTAACGTAACAGATACCGGCATCGGCATTCCACCCTCTTACATCGATCGCGTCTTTAATGCCTTCGACCAGGGTGATAACAGCATCACGCGGCGATTCGGTGGGCTTGGACTTGGACTCGCAATCAGCAAGGCGCTCGTCGAGCAGCATGGTGGCAAAATCACGGTCGCCAGTGCAGGAAATGAAAAGGGTACTACCTTCACACTCGAATTTCCACCGGTCACGGGGGAGTCACGTCCAACACGAAGCATAGGACGCACGTCCGAATTGCCATCTGCAGTGCATGAGAATTCTCCGCAACTCAAGGTCTTATTAGTCGAAGACAACGAAGACACCAGTCGCGCCTTGCAGGTACTTCTGGAGCGTGCCGGGTATCGAGTGCTGGCGGCACATTCCGCACAGGCGGCGCTCGAGATTGCCAAGACGTATCCGTGCGAGATT
This sequence comes from Bacteroidota bacterium, assembly GCA_030706745.1. NCBI lineage: Bacteria > Pseudomonadati > Bacteroidota > Bacteroidota bacterium. The sequence goes on along the minus strand of JAUZNX010000018.1, from coordinate 36,707 downwards.
CTGATCAGCGATATTAGTCTGCCCGATGGCAATGGCATTGAACTTTTCACCCAGTTAAGCGCGCTTCGTCCGACCCGTGGAATCGCGATGAGCGGCTTTGGGATGCCGGAGGATATCCGTCGTTCGCTTCAGGCAGGATTCCATGCGCACCTGGTCAAACCTGTGAGTTTTCGTGATTTGCGCTCTGCTCTGGACCATCTGATGATGGAAGCGTAGGTCATGCCGCGATTTTGTTTTTTGAATTTCATATTCATAATCACTGCCGTTTCTGAGCCAATTTAGCCATTTGCCTCGATTTCATTCATGAATGAATTCTCTCTTTTGAGTTGTCATTTAATGAATGCCTAGCTCACACCCGCGATTCGAAATGCCTTATCTTTCAATGAGCAATTGGTGCCTGTCAACGACCCTGCAGGCATTTCCGCTAACAACGCCGTGTTCCTTCAGTTCCCAGGGGGCAGTGTCCGTCGCTGAGATTCGTCCGTCCTAAAATGACGCAACTGGCCGATAATGAGACACGCCAAGCGAAGAATTCTTCAAAGATATAATGGGAGCGAGAGCCAAATTGCTTGTACCGTCACTGGCAATGTGTTACTTTTGTGCAGGAATATTGGCGAGGTATCTCCGGTCCTCGATTCATTCGGGACTGGATGTGCCAAAACAATATTCCGCGGCTGATTTCATTTCGCCGGGTCTCCCGTTCCCTGACTCGTTCCGAGGCACTCGCACCGAGACACTCCTTCCGAGCCACCGCTCCCCGAGAACTTCTCCGATTTGATAAAAAATGGGACGAGCAATTGCGTTGCTCGTCCCAAGAATACTCTAAGCCGCTCACGATCCTCGTTTACTGGCTCACGTGAAGCTTCGAGCGTAGGCTTTAAGTCCGCGTGAGTCCAGTTAGTTTCTGAAAACTAACCAAGACATCACATGGGACATTCTAAGACCAAACTCGTTGCAGCCATGCTGCTACTTAGTATCCTTGCGGTCAGAGGGATTCATGCCCAGCCGGGGCATCCTTCGATCGCCACGACACCACGCACGCTCTCGTATCAGGGCGTCTTGCGTCCAACGGATGTGAACGGAAAGGAGGCGGCTCCCATTATAGGAGACAGGTTACTTACAATCTCGCTCTATGCCGATGAAAACGGCACGGCGAGACTTTGGCAACGAACCATGATGGTCACGGTCGGTCCGGATGGTGTCTTTAGCGTCCAGCTTGGGACGCCGGACAATCCATTGCCCGAAACCCAGGCGCTCGACCGCCCACTTTGGCTCGGCGTAGCTATTGATGGCGGTACTGAAATGAGGCCACTGGCGCAAGTCACGGCGTCCGCTTATGCGTTGAACGTCGCCGATAATGCGGTTACCACAGCGAAACTTGCCGATGGCGCGGTTACGGCCGCAAAGCTGGCGACTGATTATATTGCCGGGATCAACGTGGATGGCTACCGGCTCACCGGACATGGGAGCATCCTCAATCTCCATTCGGCGGATGATCTCTCGCTCAGATACGACTCGGCAACATCGAGCCTCACCATCGGACATCCGCAGGCGAGCTTTATCGGGTACCAACCAGCCGTCTCGCCGAACACAGACGACGGCACCTTCGGACCGAGTAATCCCGCAAGCACGAACTCGGTTGTCGGTGGCACAAATAATGAGGCGTGGGACCGACCACTCGGAGCTCCTGAGACCAATGGTCACGATTTTGTAGGGGGAGGCGCGAACAATAAGGCATGGGGGAATTATGATGCAATTGCTGGCGGCGATACAAACGTGATCATCGGGGATACATCGTTCATTGGCGGTGGACAAGCCAACCACGTAGATGCGAATTTTGGATCAGTTGTCGGAGGTCTGGGTAATCATATCTCGGGAACGGGGCCGCTGGGCTTCATAGGAGGAGGGGACTCGAACAAGGTAACTTCAAACGGCGGCATAGTCGTTGGAGGACATCATAATATTGTTGATGGATGGCCCAATGCGGATGGCGCAATACTTGGCGGAGCGAACAATTTGCTAAATGGCGCATCCGCATCAATCGCCGGTGGCGATTCGAACCATGTCGATGATTCAGCGCCAAACTCCTTCATTGGGGCGGGACATGTGAATACCGCCACGAGGTGGGGACACTCGGGCATCGTCGCGGGAGACTCCAACTATGCTTATGGCTCGAAAGCGTTCATTGGCGCAGGTATGGCCAACCGCAATCTTGGCAACATGGCAGCCATCGCAGCGGGGTATCACGGCTGGATCGATAGCACCGCAACTAACGCATTCATTGGAGCGGGTAACTACGACTCCATCGGACCGACGGGCGGCTCCTCGTTCATTGGAGGAGGCACCCTCAACCGCGTCTACGGCCTGAATGCCGCAGTGGTTGCCGGTACGACGGGAGGGATCAACGGCATCGGCAACGTCGCGTATGCCGACGCATCCGGTATCGTCGCCGGACGCTCGAATGCCACCACTGGAGCCAGCTCGTTCGTCGGTTCTGGCGCGAATGACTCCGTCGCAGCGAATGGTGCTGCGATTATCGCGGGTGAATTCAATACGATTGCCAACGGAAGCATCAACTCACTGATCGCGACTGGATACCAAAACAAGATCGACTCCGCCAGTCCATACTCGGCCATCACGAGCGGATTTAGCAATCGCATCCTTGGTGCCGATGCAACTCACGCGGCAGGCAGCCCGGCAGCATTCATCGGAGCGGGTAATGCGAATTCGATCGCGCAGGGAAGCGATAACAGCTTTATTGGAGCAGGAACTACGAACTCTCTCTCGCAGGGAAGTTATAATTCTAGTATCGTTTCCGGTGAGCAGAATATAATCGCTAGTGGTGACTGTGTAATTGCCGGGGGCGACACGAATAGTATCTTTGTAGGCTCCGAACACTCAGTCATTGCCGGCGGGAGCTCCAATGCTATCTATGAATACAATCCGTATTCGATGATCGGAGGCGGCGGACATAACAGCATAGCATCAGTTTATGCCTCGATCACTGGTGGGAAGAACAACGCTATTGATTATGCATCCGGATACTCGTTCATCGGAGGCGGACAAGATAACTGGATCCAGAATTATTATCGCTTTTCAGCAATTATCGCGGGCCACAATAATACAATCTCTACGATCAACTCGTCTCTGGGGCGCTCGAACTTCATTGGCGCGGGAGAGAACAATATCATAGATGGGGCTGGAGTGGATTTCGCTGCGGATCCGGCCTTCGCTTCAGCAATCGTCGCGGGTGTCTTTGATACAATCGATGAAGCGTACTCCTTTATCGGGGCAGGCCAAAATAATCGAAGTGAGGACGATGGCGATTTCATTGGCGCTGGGGACAGCAATAGGCTCATTGGCGGTAGCGAAAATGCGATCGTGGCTGGTCGGGGAAACTCGGCGAACCTGAGTCTCACGACCGCCCTTGCCAATGGGCTCGGCTCTGCCTTCATAGGCGCGGGCGATAGCAACGTGATTAACTCCACGGGCGTAATGGCTGCGATCCCCGCGGGGGACCACCTCACGGCCCAAAGCTATGCGCAAACCGTCATTGGCGCTTACAACGTACCGGCCGGTAGCGTTGCATATCAATCGCGGCTCGACTACGCCCACGGCGGCACGGCTATGGATGCACCAATTTTCGCTATCGGAAATGGTTCGGCTGTCGGTGGCACGTCCAATGCCGGCGAATGGTCGTATGACGGGCACTCCGTCGTGTTCGATCAGAACGACAATTCCCACGTCGTTCTCGGGACTCCAGGAAGATACCCAATCTACGGCGCTACCTACAACGATAATACGATCCTTGCGTGGGGTGATGTCAGCGCGGGTGGCCTCGTAAACGACGATTTCGGTGTAGCATACGTCACGAACCCGTCGGCGGGCGTCTATGTCGTGCGGCCGAGTACGCAGCTTCCAGATGCTCGCGGGCTACAGCAGTTCGCTCATGGATCTGTTACGGTCACAATCAATGACGACGCCGATTCCACCGTTGCGGTGGGGACATGCGGCTACGCGACAGCCTCACACCTTATCTCCGCAGCACCATATACGATGTTCATCGTGCGGACCTACTCGGGGAGCGGTTCGGCCCATATTTGCACGGATGCCGATTTGCCATTCTTCTTCAAGGTCTGCGCAAGACCGTAAGAATCGATTAACTATTTCATCATGTCGAAGAGAGAGTTCAATCGGTTCTTAAGAGTCGATGGCAATTTACTTAACAGCGCCCAGCTCCTCACGAAGAGGGGCTGGATGCCTTTCGCTTTTGTATTGATGCAATTCGTGCAATTCGTCTTTCCACGCAACTGTGATGGGCAGTGGAAGAAGCTCCTCGATGGAGGCGATTTTGGCGCCATTTACTTTCTAAACAATCAAGGCCATCCCGAAATCGGTTTCGCCGCATCCGCCTTCTATACATGGACCCAGCCGATCTTATATAAGACGACAGACGGAGGTACAACGTGGAAGGGGCTTTACAACGGTGATCTCGGCACGACCGCCCAACAATTTGACATTCGGGACATCGTATTCAAGGATAGCCTTATAGGATGGCTTGCGGATGGCTACGGGATATTCAAAACGACCAACGGTGGTGATAAGTGGCAGAGAATCGGCAACGGAAATCTGCCCGATCCTTTTCTGTGTGGATCCGTTGCGTTCGACAGCAGTAGTGGTGGGCTGTTCACAAATGCCCACGGCACGCAATACCAATTCACGTCCTGGGACGAGGGTACGACATGGACACACGTCATGGACGATTATCATGCAGGCTATGAGTTCGCCAATGGAAATTTAGGAGTAGCGACGTCCCAATATGCGGGTTTTGCGCCTGGGACGACTCATTGGTCGCGCACGACGGACGGCGGACATAACTGGCGTTCGATTGCTATGGACAGCGAGTGCTGGCAGCCACTTGCGGTCAAAGGCACCGGCACACAGTTCGCTATCACGGACCTTAGTGCAGCGGTTTTTGTGAGCGACGACGCATGGGACACTTGGAGAGAGGTCCCATTTCCTCAAAAGGAGGCCACACCCGATGCGTTTCACGTAATGAGTACCGGCTGTATTCGCGGGGATTTTTGCCATCTTTTCGTCCAAATAAAGAAGGGCTGCTATCTTTCCACTGACCAGGGCAACACGTGGCGATATACTGGAGGTCCGGTCAGTCAGCCACTGATCTTCGGACGCAGGTCTTGGGTGAACGGCAGCAAGATATTTATGGCATCGACGGACTCAACGGGCCTGAATTTTCCGCCTTTCACTTATCATCTTTGGATGCTCAATCTCGATTCGCTCGAAGTGGCGAATGTGCAGCTATCAGTGAATGGTGTGCGCATTCGTGGCGGGGACACGGTGCGGTTGGATGCCGGGTTGTCTCAGCTTGTGCCGGGCTATGATACTATCTCGTTTCGGATGCGCTATGATACAATGTCGTCGGAGCTTGTGCAAATTCAGTCTTCACCTAATTGGCTGCTATTCGATTCCAGTAGTTCGGAGGGTTACTTGCGGCTTGTCTTCAAGCGCAGAGACAGCACGATGGACGGCCACATCGCGCAGCTATTTTTTCGCACACTCGTGTCCGAAAACACCTCAGCACAATTTGTATTAGACAGCATCCACTTCATCGGCCCACCCACCCGCGCCGGCTGCGCCACACTCGCGCTCGGCGGCGGAGATTCCGTTACAATTGCAATCCAAGGCTGCGGCGACAACACCTTGCGGCAGCTCATGGCGGATTCGATTCTGTTCCGCATCGTGAGCGTCGTACCGAATCCCGCGCAGAGTGAGGTCGCCGTAACTTTTGCTGGCGAAGCGGGTTCTTCTATCGAGTACCGGCTCTATGATGCACTCGGCACCGAGCGTCTTCGCGGCGAATGCTCGAACGACCTGGCACTCGATGTTGCACCGCTCCCATCTGGCATCTACTATCTCCGGTGTTCATCCAATGGCAATGCACAAACCCGCACGCTCTCTATCGAGCGATAGTTGCCTAATGGAATTTCCGCATTGTCATTTTACGGGCATTTTTTAAGTTTGTAGTAACTTATAAGAGATGGCGTGTCACATCGCGTCTTTGAATTGCACTCCAAATGCAATCGCGCTCATGCGCTCACGCAGAGTCTTTATGTAACACCACAATTGAAAGGAGATTAAGCCATGGGAATTACCAATGGCGCTCATATCAGAAATCTTGCCCTCGTCGGTCATGCCGGCTCGGGGAAGACGACGCTGGCTGAGGGCATTGCATTCGCCGCGGGGCTGACAAACCGCCGCGGCACGATACTAGAAGGAAGCACGCTCTCGGATTATCACCCCGATGAGATTGCTCGAAAGCATTCCATAAATACCTCCCTCATCTCCCTGACCTCCGGTTCCTCCCCAAACGACACCAAACTCAATCTATTAGACTCGCCGGGTTATGCCGATTTCGTCGGTGAAGTCCGCGCAGCACTGCATGTGGCCGACACCGCTCTGATGGTCGTCGATGCCCAGCATGGAGTCGAGGCCGGCACGGCAACCATATGGCAATTTTGCGCGCACGATCAGAATTCCGTTATCTTCATCGCCAATAAACTCGATCACATCGAGAGCCATTTTGACGATACTGTCGCGCAATTGAAAAGCCGCTTCGGGCATGAAGTAGCCGTTGCCCAATTTCCACTGGACCCGGGTGAAGGCTTTAGCACAATTATCGATATCGTCAAGATGAAGGCGCTGAAGTTCGCCGCCGATGGCACATATACCGAATCGGCAATCCCTGCCTCGGTGCAAGCTCGCGCCGACGAACTGCATCGTGAGTTGGTCGAGATCGTCGCAGAGAGCGACGACGCGCTGATGGAAGAGTTTTTTGCGAACGATGGAAAGTTGGAGGAGTCACATCTATCACAGGGGCTGAAGGCGTCACTCGCGCATCGCAGACTCTTTCCGGTTCTTTGTGCATCTGCGGAAAAAAATATCGGCACGCGGCGCGTGCTGGATTTTATTATAGCAAATGCCCCGGCACCAGAGGAGCACATTGCTGATGTTCATGGCGTCAATCCGGATACGAAAAAGGAGGTAAGCCTCAATACGGCTCCTAAAGATGCGACCACGCTCTTTGTATTCAAGACGGTCAGCGAGACTCACCTCGGCGATCTCTCGTTCTTCCGTGTGTTTCATGGCGAGTTACATCCGGGTACCGATCTCGTTAACGAGTCGAACGGTAAGACCGAGCGCATCGCGCAATTGTTTGTGATGAGTGGTAAGAACCGCAAGGAAATGACCTCGGTCCCGTGTGGCGATATTGCTGCAGCCGTTAAGCTGAAAGATACGCATACCAATAATACGCTATCATCGAAGAGTTTCCCGGTCGTGCTCACGCCGATCGACTTTCCCGCGCCGGTCATCACGAGCGCGGTGCAGGCAAAGAATAAGGGGGACGAGGAGAAAGTCGCGCTGGGCATGCACACGCTGCACGAGGAAGATCCGACGTTCATCGTTCGTTTGGACCCCGAACTTCATCAAATGCTGATCGAAGGGCAGGGCGAACTCCATTTGGATATTGCTGTCAAGCGACTCCGCGAACGCTACAAAGTGGATGTCGAGATCGTCGAGCCTCGGATTCCGTTTCGTGAAACGATCAAGTCTCCGGCGGATACGCGCTATCGTCACAAAAAGCAATCAGGCGGGGCCGGACAATTCGGCGAGGTTGCGATCAAGCTTCAGCCACGCAAGCGAGGCGAAGGATACGAGTTTATCGATGCGATTGTCGGCGGAGTAATTTCCGGCAAACATATTCCGGCAGTCGATAAGGGCATTCACGAATTTCTCAAAACAGGTCCGCTGGCCGGGTATCCGGTCGTCGATCTTGCCGTGACGCTCTATGATGGTAAAGAACATCCAGTCGATTCGAATGAGAATGCATTCAAAACTGCTGGCAAGATGGCGTTCAAAGAGGCGTTCTTGTCCGCCAGGCCGGTTCTGCTCGAGCCAATTTGCGATGTGGAAGTGGCCGTGCCGGGCGATCACATGGGCGACGTGATGGGTGACATTTCTTCGCGTCGTGGCAAGATCATTGGCATGGACTCCACCGACGGATTAGAGGTTATTCGAGCACAGGTGCCGCTGGCTGAACTCTATCATTATTCAACGCGGCTTCGCTCACTAACGCAGGGCCGGGCGCAGCACAAGCAATCCTTTAGCCATTACGAGGAAGCTCCGCGTGATGTTGCCGAGAAGATTGTTGCCGAAGCCGCCAAGCATCATGTGGCGGAAGTGGAGTAGAGGGATATCGACTCAATGGGATTCCATGCGAGGCATGGGTCCCATTGGTCTCATGCGGGAGATCGAGACAATCAATGAATCATCGCATGAAGTGATTCTGCCCTGCAAAGATCACACGTGATCATTCCACCTATCAAACTTTGCCTTCTTTGGCATCAGCACCAGCCCTACTACCGGGCTGGAGCGCGCTTTCTCATGCCGTGGGCGTGGCTTCATGCGACCAAGGATTACCTGGAGATGGCGCAACATCTCGAGCGGCATCCAAAGATGCGGGCCACCATCAATCTCGTTCCCTCGCTCCTGAAACAGATCGAAGAATATCTGAGCGGTGAGGCATTCGATCCGGTCATTGATTTGATGACGAAGCCGGCCAGCGCACTCTCGCCCGCTGAGCGAACAGAGATGATTGACAATTTCTTTTTGGCAAATCAGTCTACGCTGATCGACCGCTCCGCACGCTATCGTGAACTCTACGATCTTGCGCAGTCTGCGCCAGCGAAGTTTGTCGAGCAGGACTTTCGCGATCTCGCCGTCCACTATTCGTTGGCGTGGACCGGTGAAATGGCGCGTCAATCAGAGCCATATGCAAGCCTTGTCGCCAAGGACCGTGTCTATAGTGAAGATGATAAGCAAGCGCTGATGGCGGCACAGATCGAAAATGTGCGGCGTATTATCCCGCTTCATCAAACGCTGAGTGATGGCGGGGCTGTCGAACTCACGACCACGCCGTTCTACCATCCGATACTTCCGCTGCTCATTGACACCGATATTGCCCGTGAGCCCCAGCCGCACGTTTCGCTACCGCACCAACGATTCGAAGCTCCCGAGGAAGCGGAACTGCAATTAAGACGGGCTCGCGAGTTCTTTGCGTCGCGCTTTGGTGCTGCTCCGCGTGGCGTCTGGCCCAGCGAAGGAAGCATTTCCGATGCTGCCCTCACGTTGATTCGAAAAAGCGGATTTCAGTGGGCGGCGAGTGATGAAGCTGTTCTGGCACAATCGCTGGGGGCAGAATCATTTCGAATTGGCGCGATCGAGGTTGACCCGAAGCACGCAAAGTTCTTCCCATGGCGAGTATCTACGCCGAGCGGTTCCATCTCACTGTTTTTTCGCGATCGCGGGCTTTCCGATGATATTGGCTTTAATTACCAGTCGTGGAATGCCACGGATGCCGCGCAGGATTTTGCGCAAAAGATTACCGAGATCCGCTCGACGCTCGTTGCATCCTATGGCATGGAGATTCTTCGGACGGCCTGCATCCCCGTCATACTCGACGGCGAGAATTGCTGGGAGTATTATCAAAATAACGGCTATGAATTTCTGGACGAGCTGTACTCGGTGCTCTCCACGCATGCCTGGATTCAGCCGATGACCTTCAGCGGGGCCCTTCGGGAAGCTGGTGCGTCAAATCTACCGCTTCTGGATCATGTTGTTGCGGGATCGTGGATCAATGCGAATTTTCGCATTTGGATCGGACATCCTGAGGATAACCTAGCCTGGGATCTATTGAGTGCAGCGAGGGAAGCATACGACGATGCCAAGCGTCGGGTGGTGCATCTGAAGGGTTCGGCCAAACAGCTTGCAGTGGCCAATCTCGAGCGCGCACACGAGGAACTGCTGATTGCCGAAGGTAGTGATTGGTGCTGGTGGTATGGCGATGAGCATCACAGCCCGCAAAAGAATATTTTCGATGAGCTGTTTCGGACCCATTTAAGGTCGGTCTATGCGCATCTCGATCTGATGGTGCCGGAGTCCCTGTTTCTTCCGATCCCAGTTCAGGTGGATGAGATTGGAGCGCCGGAGCCAACGGAACATCCAGACGATCATTCTCCAGCGATGTCGCGGAGCAATGGATGAAACGCAGTCATTGCTTAGTGATTACCGCGCTCACATTCTGGGCGCTTTCGCTCGCGGTGCCATTATTCGGGTATCCGATCACTAAAGTCGTTTTTCGAGGCAACGATCGCCTTCCCGCCGCCCGACTGACCGCTGCAATTGCCGAACTCCCCGAGAACCCACTGAAGCTCGATTTTACCGGTCGATCGGAGTTGTTACTCGCAGCGCAACAGATCGAAGAGCGAATTTTGCGGCTCTATATGCATGAAGGATACTTCCATGCTGGTATCGATTCGTTTCAAGTCGCTCTTGCGAATCCGGCGGATTCCGGACAGGGATACCAACTCATATTTCTGATAACGGAAGGATTCGAGTATCGCGTCCGCTCAGTGGCATTCACGGGAGTCACCCTGCTGCCTACGAGTGCGTTGCTCGCTTCGATGTCGACTGTTGCCGGTTCGCGGCTCGATAATGCGGTGCTGAAATCGGATATCGATGGCATTCTCACGATGTATGAAGCGCGTGGCTATCCCTTGGCGCACGTGCAGATCGCGTCGGTAACACCATCGTTTGATTCCGCCACTCGTATGGGCACGCTGGACATTAAACTTGCGGTTACTGAGGGCCCGCGAGCCAGGATAGGAAAGATCGTAATTACGGGAAATGAGACAACCGATCCGCAAGTGATTGTGCGAGAATTACGATTGACACCCGGGAGTTACTATAATTCGGTGGCGCTCGCATCGTCGCGAGCTCGAGTCGAGCGGCTGGGGTTTTTCGAATCCATTTCGGAGCCGGAGTTGTACCTGACTGGGGATTCCACTGTCGCCGTTGTGCTTCATGTAAAGGAAGCGAGCACGAGCGCCATTGATGGTGTGCTTGGCTATACGCCGCCGCGGAACACGACAGAATCCGGCTTTATCAGCGGTCTTGCGGATCTGAGCTTCCGGAATATCTCTGGCACAGGTCGGAGCGCATCTCTCACCTATGATCATCGAACGCAGCAATCGCAAACCCTCGAAATCCATTACCTCGAACCGTGGCTGTTTGGATATCCATTAAATGTGCAGTTCGGGTTTCTCCAGCGGCAGCAGGATTCGACCTTCACGCGGACCGAAGGTCGTGGCGATCTCATTCTTGCCTTTACACCAGATATTGGACTCATTGGTCAGCTTTCCATTGAACGAGTCATTCCGAACGATCAGCCAGACTTGCCATTCACAACGTATGACAGTCGGACGATCACGACTGGACTTTCGGCGTCGATCGATACGCGGGACAATGGGATTGCTCCCAGATCCGGAGTGTCTGGACTTCTTGGAGCGAGTTATGGTCTTAAATCGATTTACGGTCCGGCGAGCACCCTCGACTCTGCAACGCCCACGGTGGCCGGAATTCGTACAATCTTGCTGGATGCGAGCGGCTATCAAGCGATGTTTTCCTCGACCATCGTCGGCGCAATCGGCTTGCACGCTCGAAGTGTCTCCGCTCAGGGAGCGGCGCTGGATGCGGGCAATCTGTTCCGAATCGGTGGGTTATTCACGATACGAGGTTACCGAGAGGAAGAACTACTCGCCTCCCGGTATGCCTATGCGAACACTGAATTGCGATTCATGACCGGCCGATTATCGTTCTTCGATGTCTTCTGCGATGGCGGATTAACGGCGAAAGACTCGACGAATGCCGCACCGGCGGAACAGGCCCGGTACCTGCTGAGTTACGGCATTGGCGCGCAGGTGGAAAGTCCGCTTGGTGTGCTTGCTGTTTCCATCGGACTTGCGCGCGGGGAGCCGATCGATCAGGCGAAGTTTCATTTCGGACTGGTAAAGCAATTCTAAAGCGTGGAGAACGAAGACGTCATAGCCGTGACCTTTAGGTCACAATCTGATAGCGAAGAGTCTTTTGGCGATGCAGACCGTGACCTAAAGGTCACGGCTATACTGCCACGCTCGCGCAAACCGCTCTCCTGGAAGACCGAACGTGCGCATTGGAAACGCGGCGTCCGCACGATTCTTGGTATTGACGAAGCCGGACGCGGGCCACTCGCGGGTCCAGTGGTTGCCGCCGCAGTGTTCTTCGATTATGACAAGTGCCAGAAATTTCCGAAGACGCTCCGCGACCTGAACGATTCGAAGCAATTGATCGAGGAAGAACGCGAGCGATTCTTCACATTGATTCAAAAGCATGCTCGAGCCTGGGGCATCGGCATCGTTTCACGAGAAGACATCGATCGTCATAATATTCTGCAAGCAACGATGATGGCAATGACGCTTGCAGTCGATGAGGCCGCAAGGAAACTTGCCACGGAAGACACCGTGCCCGAGATGCTGCTGGTCGATGGCAATTATTTTCGGACGACGTTGCCGTATGAGTATCAGACTGTGGTCGATGGCGATGCCAAGTCCCCGCTCATTGCGGCAGCATCGATTCTCGCGAAGGTGACACGGGACCGGATCATGGTCGAGCTCGACCGCGTGTATCCGCAATACAATTTCAAGTCTCACAAAGGCTACAGCACGCCGGAACATATTCGAGCAATCAAAGAGTACGGTCCTTGCCCGGAGCATCGCATGACTTTCAATCCGGAGCGGTACGCGCAAGCGGAACTGGCGTTCGAAGTCCTTCCCGAATTGGTTTAAGCGCATCGACATGACAAATCCCGCAGATGCCCCCGGACCCAAATCACGTAAAACACTCGCTCAGGAAAAGGCGAAAGAAGGAGAGGAGCACGCCTGCAAGCATGTTGCTTCGCTTGGGTATCGGATCGTCAAGCGGAATTTCCGGTTTGGTCAGGTCGGCGAGATAGACATTGTTGCTTACGATGGCGAAGAACTGGTGTTTATCGAGGTCAAGACCCGTTCGGACCACAGCTTTGGCACTCCGGAGGCATCAGTCAATCCACGGAAGCAGGCTCAGCTCAAGCGCGTGGCGAGAAGTTACTACTATGTCAATGCTCTGCAGGACGTTGCTTGCCGATTCGATGTCATTGCGGTCGAGCTGATCAACAGGAAGGTCGAAATCCGCCACCACAAGAATGCCTTCTACTAATAGACCCATGATCGCATTTCAGAATGTGACGGCGCGGCATCCCGATTCGGAACGTCCGGTGCTTCAGGATTTCAATCTTGCCTTGGAGAAGGGGAGCCTCACCGTGCTGCTCGGTGGAAGCGGCAGTGGAAAGAGCACGGTTTGCGCATTGCTGGTGGGCGATTTGCAGCCGGAAGTCGGGAGCATTCTGGTCAATGGTGTTGACATGACATCCGCTCGGGAGCGTGATCGTGCGGAGCATCGCAAGATGCTGGGGATGGTCTCATCTTCTATGCCCCTTCTGGATGACCGGAATATTGGCGAGAACATCGCCTTACCGCTAGAACTGAATGGCGTTAGTCCAAAGCGGCGCGAGATCCGCTTGCGGGATGTTCTCGATCGATTCGAGCTCACCGCTCTGGCGAGCGCACGGCCGCAATCGCTTTCGATGGGCGAACGGCAGCGCGCGGCCATTGGTCGTGCCGTCATCGCCGAGCCATATCTTCTGATTGCGGATGAACCCACTGCGCACCTGGATGTCGTTGCATCGCAGGACATTGCCAATGCTCTGATTCGAGAGGAGCGTCGGGGTATGACGGTTCTCATCACCACCAGCGACGAAGCATTTGCCTCCTGCTTTCCGGATGGAAGAATCCTCCGCCTGGAGCGGATCCAAGGGCATCGAGAATTGCCCTAACTCAGGAGCCGCCACTCCGTACGAAGTGTTTCCATACATCGATTCTAAAATAACACTATGTCGCCCGTAATAAAAGGGAGTTTGGATGGCCACCAATTGCAGATTGGCATTGTCGTGAGCCGCTGGAATGCTGAAGTCACTGATGGATTACTCGCGGGCGCCAGACAGGCGCTGAGCTCCTGCGGAGTGCCGGACGAGCGGATTACGATCGCGGAAGTGCCCGGGGCGTTTGAGATCCCCTTGGCCGCGCAGACACTTGCAGAGCGCGCTTGCGACGCGATTGTCGCACTGGGCTGTGTCATCAAAGGAGAAACCGCTCATTTTGAGTATGTCAGCTCGATTGCGATGCAGGGCATTGCCAAGGTATCGCGGGACTATGAGGTACCCGTAACTTGCGGCATTCTGACCACGTATGACGCGGACCAGGCCATCGCGCGGTCGCGCGATGATGATGATAATAAAGGCGCCGAAGCGGCGTTGGCAGCAGTTGAGACCGCAAATATCCTCAGGGCGCTTCGTTCATAAGAATCCATGAAGTTAATCCTTCGAGTAGTTCTAATCGGTTTGGCCGTTGCTTCTCCGATTCACGCACAGTCCCTCAAGCCGGGTGAGTGGCGTAGTTACACTTCGATGCGGGACGTCCGGGCAATAGCAGTCGCTGGTGACGGCCTTCATCTTTGGGCTGCGACCGGAGGCGGTGCGTTCCGCGTGAGTCTTCGCGATCCCGGCGAGCCAATCGTTGCACTCCGAACGACAGACGGCCTTTCGGAAAATGACTTGACCGCCGTCGCCTCGGATGGAGGAGACACATATCTGGGTGGTCGCACCGGCGCCTTCGATGTCTATCATAGTTCGAAGGGAACCATCGAGAAACTTGGCAGCGACATTCAACACTCGGGGTATCCGGGAAAGGCAATTAATTCGTTCGCGGTTAACGGGGATAGTATCATCATTGCGACGGCCTATGGCCTCGAGGTGTACCGGAAAAGCGGCGCATACTATGCGACGACCGTAGCTCAACTTGGAAGTAATGCGCATCGAGGTGACAGTGTCCGTCAAGCGATTGTTGCGGGTGGGTACATCTTTGCCGCGCTTCCGAGCGCGCTGGCATCTGCTCCCAAGGATAGCGATCTTCCAACCCCATCAAGCTGGTCGTTGACGACCGATAGTGTTGGCCTGGTTATGACACTCGCGTCCTTGGGTGGCAATGTGTGCGTCGGTACGTCCACCGGGCTGTATACGGTCTCTGCCAATCGGTTGTCCCTTGTGAGGACTTCGTTTCATGCGAGCATCGACCGCCTCGCTACATCCGGCGATACCCTATACATCCTCGATAGTCTCGGCAACGTTACCGCTACACACGATCTGCAAAACTTCACGCTCGAGCCGTTTGCGAGCACCCTCGGAAGCCATGTAAATGCTCTGAGCCCGGCACCGTATGTAACGCTGGTCCTTGGCACCTCATCGAGCGGGATTGGATACTCGGCCGGTGATTCAATTCATACCAGTATTTTCCCCGCGGGACCGATTAGCAATACGATTGCGGATCTCTATTTTTCATCTGCAACCGACAAGCTCTATCTGGCGAATAAGGGCGATGGCATTGGACTATTCCAGCCGGACAGCGAAAAATGGACTAACTACCGAAACGACGCAGGCGTGATCCCTAATGTAAAATGGGAGAATATCTTCTATGATTCGGTCCGAGATGTTACGTGGTTGATGACGACCGGCGATCCGATTGTCTTGCATGGCATTGGTGGTGCATCGCCAAGTTTTCAAACCATCGATGTGCATCATAATGGCTTGCCCACGAGTGATTACAAAGATCCGAATTCGGAATTTCTTTCCGCGCCCGGCCAGCCCATTCTGGATAATAGCGGACGCATCGTGCTGACTTCGTATGCGGGTCAGGGAGAAGCCCTATCCGTGATGGACCCAGGGACAACCTATCACTTTACCAATTATAAGCTTATTGATGCTTATGATTCGTGGGGTTGCGTCACGCAAGATCACGAAGGGAACTTCTGGGCCGGAGGATTCTTCTGGCAAGATGCGCCGGCTCCCGCCGGAGTTTCCTGGCATAACATGTCCACGCATGCCTATGGCAATATCGCCGGAGGCTCCGGACATCCGTTAGCAAGCAATTACGTGAATGCGCTGTTGACCGATCAGGATGATGAAATCTGGTGTGGAACCTCCTATGGACTCCAAATCATATCGAATCCGTACGCGATCCTGGAGCCCAATCCAGATTTGATTATCCGGCCAGTTGACTTTTTGAAGTTCCAAATCATTCACGCGATGGCCACCGATGGCGTCGGCAATAAGTGGATTGGTACCGAAAACGGGATTTTTGTCGTATCGCCTGATGGCTCCGATTCGGTCGCGCATTTTACGAAAGAGAATTCGCCGCTGATCGATAATACAATTTACACAATCGCGCTTGATCCAGGGCGCGGCGAGGCCTACGCTGGAACGCCGTCCGGAATTTCGCGCTTTAGTACGCTCTTCAAGCAGGGCAAACCAGACTACAGCCAGATCCGGGTGTACCCCAACCCGATCGTGCAGACCCGAGAGACAAGCCCGACTGTTTACATCGATGGGCTGGTTGCTGGTTCAACCGTCAAGATCTTCACGCTCGATCGGAAACTTGTGGCATCGATCAATGGTACGAATCTTGGCTCTATCGTCACCTGGAATGGCCGCGACGATCTGGGCCGGCAAGTGACAAGCGGGGAGTACCTCGTGACGGCCACATCGCCGCAAGCCTCGGATAATGGCGCGGCGAAGTTAGTTATCATCGGAAAATAGCGTTGTATTATGCCCACGTATGAATACCGGTGCCAGGCCTGTGGCCAGCGACTCGAAGCAGACCAGCGCATGAGCGATCCGCCGCTCGTGCTGTGTCCCAATTGCGGTAAGGAACAGTTGACGCGGATCGTCTCTGGTGGCGCCGGCGTGATCTATCGCGGCGAAGGCTGGTACGTCACCGATTATTCAAAAAAGTCTTCCGGCGGGAAAGACACTGCATCCCCGAGTGTGACGAAAAGCGATTCAACATCGAAAGGCGCATCGAACGACACATCGAAAGAGGCAACTTCAACCCCGAGCACCGATGCGCCGAGCACAGTAACAAAACCCTCCGCACCAAAGGTGGATTGATCCGCACCCAGTCGTGCGGAGCGTTCACGACGATATTTTGTTTAGGGCCGCTCATATCATTACAGAAACATCAGAACTCATGGCCAAGACCAAACTCCCACCATTTAAGAACGAAACCTACCTCGATTTCAGCCAGCCGAAAGAGCGCGCGGCAATGCTAAAAGCCCTGGCAGCGACGGGCAAGAACTTGAGTAAGAAATACCCGCTCGTTATCGGCGGAAAGAAGATTCACACGGAGCAGCATATCACGTCGCGCAACCCGGCTCGCCCGACCGAACTCATCGGCAGTTTCGCAAAAGGCGGACTTGACCACGCGCAACAAGCCCTCGATACCGCACTGGAAGCGTTCAAGACGTGGAGCCAGGTGCCGTTTGAAAAGCGTGTGAAGCTGTTGCTCACTGCCGCAAAGATCACCCGCCGCCGCCGCCTCGAAATCGACGCGTGGATGGTCCGCGAAGTGGGTAAGAACTGGTTGGAGGCCGACGCCGATACCTGCGAAGCAATCGACTTCATGGAGTTCTACGCCCGCGAAATGCTTCGACTCGGTGGTCCGCAGCCACTCGTGCAACTCAAAGGCGAAAAAGATTGGCTCGAGTATATTCCACTTGGCGTCGGTGTGATCGTCCCACCGTGGAATTTCCCCTTCGCGATTTTGGTGGGAATGAGTGCCGCCGCGATCGTGACCGGCAACACGATCGTGCTGAAGCCATCGAGCGACTCCCCGATGATGGGCTGGCTCTTTATGGAAATCATGGAAGAGGCCGGACTGCCAAAGGGCGTACTCAACTTCGTCACCGCGCCGGGTGGGGAAGTGGGCGATCATCTGGTCAATAGCCCAATTACGCGGTTTATCTCCTTCACAGGGTCGAAAGAGGTCGGATTGCGAGTCGCGCAAAACGCGGCAACACACCGCGCCGGACAAAAGTGGATCAAGCGCGTTGTCGCTGAAATGGGCGGCAAGGACGGTATTGTCGTTGCTAAGGATGCCGATCTGGATTCCGCTGCGGATGGCATCGTGGCCAGTGCCTTTGGATTCCAGGGACAAAAATGCTCCGCTTGCTCGCGCGTCATTATCGAGCAACCAGTTTATGCGAAGATGGTGCAGAAGATAGCCGATCGCGTCGCAGCGCTCGAAGTAGGCGATCCCTTAGAGAACAAGCGCGTCGGACCGGTCGTCAACGAGCGGGCATTCAACAGCATCAAGGGCTACATCGAGATTGGCCGCTCGGAAGGACGGATCGTTGCCGGCGGCGGAACGGTCGGAAGCGAAGGATACTTCATCGCACCGACTGTTGTTGCAGACCTTTCGCCAACATCACGCATGGCACAAGAGGAAATATTCGGACCCGTACTTGCGCTGATTCCAGTCAAGAACTTCAACGAAGCGATGGAAGTCGCAAATAACACGGAGTATGGACTCACGGGCGCTCTCTACTCGAAGAGCCGCAAGAATATCGAACGCGCCGAGCGTGACTTCTTCGTGGGCAATCTCTATATCAATCGCAAATGCACGGGCGCGATGGTTGGCGCCCATCCGTTCGGTGGATTCAATATGTCCGGCACCGATTCGAAAGCCGGCGGTCGGGATTATCTGCTCCTCTTTTTGCAGGGGAAGAGTATTGCGGAGAAGGTGATGAGTCCGGCGAAGACCAAGAGAACGATCACGAAAAGATGACGTAAATTGGTTTCCGAAGACCAACGAGCGGCATTCGGTGGATTTTGAATGTAACAATCGAGCCTCGTGGGGTGTCGCTCGGTGAAATGGCACCCACCATGAAATATAAGATTGTTGGAGTACTGTTGCTGGTCGCAGCTCTTGCTCCTCATGCGTACGCCCAAAATTCGTACTTCTGGCAGCAGGGCACGGCACCTTACGTCGGATCCGTCTACGATATACTTCTCGATTCGGCAAAGCAGGACGTGTTCGCGGCGACTGACAGTGGTCTGTATCGCCTCAGCAATCATCTCCAAACGTGGACGCAGCTCTCGACTCCATTCCCGGGTGGACGCGTGGCCAGGAGACTTGCCCGGTCGGCTGGCGGAGTTATCATCGCCGCATTGGTGGATGGCTCCATTGCTATGTCCTCGGATGAAGGCAGTTCATGGGCAATCAAACCGTGTCCCATTCCTGACTTCCAAATCCAGGGTGATTTTGCAGTCTCCCGAAATGGGACAATCGCCCAGATATCCTATAGTAATACTCAGAGCATTAGGCTGCTATTCATCACCCGAAGTGCGGATTCCGTCGGAACAGTAGTTGCACTGCCTTTGAGAGTCACACCATATTGTGTCGCATTTTATGGAGATAGCACGTTGCTCGTTGGAGCCAACGGGATGGTTCTGACCAGCGATTACGGGAAGACGTGGAGTTCGATTAAGTTTCACCAGCAGAGACTTCCATCTTCTACGACAATAAGCAGTATTGCCTGTTCTAAGGACGGGTTTGCTTGCGCTGTGGATTACTCCGGCTTTTACCGTTCCTCCGATTTGGTACACTGGGACAGTATGCAGTCGCCTATCGACCCCTGGGAGCTCAGCCCGGACTCCTGGGGGCTGATATCGATCGATTCACAAAATCAGGTTTACCTGTATGGAGCCAATAGACGCGGCTTATTCGTGTCCGCAAATCAAGGAGATTCCTGGCGCACGCTTCCGCAATATTACGGGTCGAACTGGGAGGTGCCATATACGATCTTGCGTGACAGGTTTGGGGATTTGATCGCAAATCCAGGAGCCAATCAATACGTTTATCCTTCAATCCTGACTCCGACCGATACGGCCTGGCGCGTGCCAAACTTTGGACTGCGAAATGATGGAGTTGGCGCTATTCATCAACTTGGCGATTCGCTTCTCGTTGTCGTTACGAGCACATATTCTGCTTTGTCGAAGGATGGAGGCAATAACTGGTTTTTGAGTGCCAAGCCGAATGGTGATCCTTTCTTGATTTCAAGTAAGGTGTGGTTGACGATTCACTATGGTGATCTCTATGAATCGCTTGATTCTGGACGTTCCTGGGAATTAGTCCCATCGTTCCCCGGAGAAGGCCAGCAGATTAGTAGTCATCGAGGATACTTGTTCATTCGTTTTGCTCAAGGCCTCTACCGTTCCAGCGATTTGGGCCTCTCGTGGGACACCATCATTCTGGCCGAGAACCCGTCGTGCATAGTATGGGCACCTGATGGGATGGGCTTTGGTCTCCATTCCATATACCAGTCTGGTACTATTAGTACTATTGATCTTCTGGTTACCACCGATGACGGGTATTCATGGAAGGATTTACCCTCGCTCCCATTCATTCTGAACGAAGGCACCTACATGACGATTGATTCGAGTGGAGTGATGTATGTTAATGGGGGAGATTCCCTCTGGCGCTCATCCGACCGAGGAGAGACCTGGCATCCGATTATGACATTCTCTCAGGATACTAACCCACCGGGTTGCTTGGTAGCGACATCAAAAGCGCTCTATCTCGGCACTACAAAAGGGGTATTTGCGTCGACTGACCACGGGGATTCCTGGCAGAATGTCGCTCCCCCGGTTGAAGTTGCTGGCGGCTTGTTCTATATGGAGTCTATGATGTTCGATCGTCAAGGCTACCTTTGGGTTACAAGCGCAGGGCTGTTCAGGAGTCGAACACCGATCATGGACCAGTTTAGTGCTGTTCAGACTCGTCCAATCGCTTCAACAGAATGGTCCTTCAACGTCGAGAATAATCGTTTAAGACTCACGCCTCCATCGGCATCCATAAGCCTCACACTTTACGCTTACAATCTGCTCGGTGTTTTGGCCGCGGAATGGCAACCTGCTCCTGGAATGTTGAGTGCTGGTACATCGGAGTATGATCTTTCCGGGCTTGCCTCCGGTTCGTATTTCTTCATTGCCAGGGCCGAGAGTGGCAGCTTTGGCTTCAGGATTGGTGTGGAACATTAGACATTTCTTCTTCTCTGATGCGCAGCTTAACCTCATCAATCTCAAAATCCGGAACGGGATCCCATGACTCAATCCGTGAGAACCAAACGCTCAGAAAGCCGTTTTTTGACTCCAATACGATGTACCTCACAACGGGACAACCGAAGAAGATCGCAACGGCCCTCGACTATGATCGATTGCCCGAGGGTGCGCCGTATCAATTGATAGGAGGGAAGCTGATGTTGAGTCCGATCCCATCGTTCTTTCACCAGAATATCGTCGGCGAACTCTTCGCTGAACTTCACGCCTTCGTTAGACAGTACGATCTTGGTAAGGTTGTGCTCTCACCGATGGATGTCCACCTTACGGTCGTGGATGTTTATCAGCCGGACCTGCTCTTCATCTGCAAGGAGAACTTGTCGCAGATCAATCCGAATGACCGAATCCGCATCGTGCCGGACCTTGTCGTCGAGGTGCTTTCTCCCTCGACCGAGGAACAAGACTACGTCAGGAAACGAATGATTTACGGCGAGTGCGGAGTGGCGGAGTATTGGATCGTCGATCCAGCGGAGCATACGGTTGAGGTGTTGCTCAATGACCAGGGCAGGTTCGAACGAGCTTCGTTCGTCAAGGAGCCCAGCGAGCTTACTTCCCCAATGTTCCCGGGCTTCTCTATGAGTCTACAGAAGCTCTTTCAGCATTGAGGATGCACCTCAATCTCATCAATCTCAAAGTCCAGGACTGGGACCGGATGGTCCTGTGGTATCAGGATGTGCTCGGGCTCACCGCGGTCTATCTCGAACCGCACGACAAGTACGGCCAGCTCGATGCGGGTGACGTGCGTCTCTCGCTGCATTCGGGCGGTGTGCTTGCGGAGGCAGGTGTGTCGAGGCTCTCGCTTCAATTTCAAGTCGAGAATCTATTGCAAGAAATCGAGCGATTGGAATCGCTTGGATGTGTCTTCTTCGACAAGCAACTCGCGACCGGCGAAGCCTATCGCATGGCGCAATTCCGCGACCCGGAAGGGAATGCGATCACGATTTACGAACTTCTATAGCTCGATAAACTGTCCCAGATGCGTTGAGAACGTTCGCGAGAGGAAGTCATTGAGCGGCTGATCGTTCTTCTCCTTCAGCCAGTCGCCATCCTTAAGATTGAAGCGGTGACCGGCGAAGTCGGCACTGATCCACAACTGTTCGAGCGGCGACTGTGGCGTGATGACGACCCGCTCGCCATCCGAGAATTCAATTTCGAGGACATCGCCTTTGCGTTGAAAGTCGAAGTCTTTACCGGCATCCACGAGATCGCTCAGTCGAGACTCGAGATCGCGGATGGTGGTATCGTAATTACGGGCAAAACCGGACATGGCATTTAGTGGTTATCCGTTACAAACCCGATATTGTCCCGCTGAATTCACACAGTTCTGAAGAACCTTGCCGGATGAAGAAGATTAACATTGTCTCGCTGCTCGATCAATCATATAAGCTCCTTGGGGGATACGATCTCCCGCTCCCGCGTAAACTTGCATACACCTGGGAATTGGCTACGCGGTATCGTGATGTTCAGCGCCATACTCTTCTGAGCTTCGAGAAATTTTCCTCGCTCTACCGGTATCTGAAGATGAGTGCTCCCATCGCGGGATCGATTGCAGAGTTGGGCGTCTATAAGGGCGGCGCTGCAAAGCTCACTGCAACGGTCGCGTCGAACAAGAAAGTGTTCTTGTTCGACACGTTCGAAGGGATGCCGAACGAGCAACCGATCGACAAGCACAAGGCAGGCGATTTTCAGGATACGTCGATCGAGCGTGTCTCCGACTTACTTCATGGCTTGACGAATGTCGTCTTTCGCAAAGGGTATTTTCCAGACACGGCAAAGGGATTGGAAGCAGAGCGGTTCTCCTTTGTTCACATCGATGGTGATCTCTACCAGTCCACGCTCGATGCACTCCAGTTCTTCTATCCGCGTATGGCGATCGGCGGAATCATCATCCTTGATGACTACGAATGGGAGCACTGCCCGGGGGTAAAGCAGGCAATGGATGAGTTCTTAGTGGGAAAGCCGGAGCAGCCGTTTGTTCGGCGGCAATATCAAGCGGTGCTGGTGAAGGAATAAGCACGATACCACTCATCAGTCGATCGGCATCCCCAGCTCTTTCCTGAGATAGAAAGCCGTATGGCTTCCGCTGGTGCTGAAGCGGCTGGCAACATCCTCCGGAGTGCCTTCATCGACGATGAGCCCACCGCCGGAGCCACCTTCGGGTCCCAGATCGATGACCCAGTCGGCCATCTTGATCACGTCGAGATTATGCTCGATCACGATGACAGTGTTGCCGCGCGCGCGGAGTGCGAGCAGCACATGCATCAGATGGCGGATGTCTTCAAAGTGGAGACCGGTGGTTGGTTCGTCCAAAATGTAGACGGTCTTGCCGGTCGCAAGTTTGGATAGCTCGGTTGCAAGCTTCACGCGTTGCGCCTCGCCGCCGGAAAGCGTCGGCGCGGGTTGACCCAGACGGATATAGCCCAGACCAACGCCCGAAAGTCCGCCGAGTTTGCGTTTGATGCGCGGAATCTCCGAGAAGAACTGCTCGGCTTCAGTGACGCTCATCGCGAGCACGTCCGCGATCGACTTGCCTTTGTAATGCACTTCCAGCGTCTCGCGGTTGTAGCGCTTGCCTTTGCAGACATCGCACGTGACATAGACATCGGGCAGGAAGCTCATCTCGATCTTCTTGACGCCATCGCCTTCGCACTCTTCGCAGCGGCCACTCTTGACGTTAAAGGAGAAACGACCAACTTTGTAGCCGCGAATCTTCGCCTCGGGTAGCGTTGCGAAGAAATCGCGGATGTGCGTAAAGAGTCCCGTGTAAGTGGCAGGATTCGAGCGTGGCGTGCGGCCGATCGGGGACTGATCGATCTCGATTACTTTGTCCACAAGGTCCAGGCCATCCACTTTCGTGAATGGCATCGGGACGGTGTGCGAGTTGTAGAAGTGCCGATTCAGAATTGGCGCCAGCGTCTCATTGATGAGCGTTGACTTGCCGCTGCCGGATACTCCAGTGATGCAGGTGAACGTGCCGATCGGAATTCGCAGATCGACGCTCTGCAAGTTGTTGCCGGTCGCGCCCTCAAGCACGATAGTCGCGTTTTCGCGAGGCTTCAGACGCTCCGCAGGAATTTCAAGTTGCTCCTCGCCAGAAAGATACCGGGCAGTCGGCGAATCGCCTGAAACGAAATACCCTTGGGACGGATGGGTCTCATGAGTCCCATGCGCCCCATCAGTCCCATTGCTCTTCGCGGACCATCCTCGAAAATATTCCGGTGGCCCATAGGCCACAAGGTGCCCACCATGTTCGCCAGCGCGCGGGCCAATATCGATCAACAGATCGGCGGACTCCATCATCTCGCGGTCGTGCTCTACGACGATGACGGTGTTGCCGAGATCGCGCAGTTGTTCGAGCGAGTGGATGAGCCGCCGGTTATCGCGCTGATGCAATCCGATGCTCGGCTCATCCAGAATGTAGAGCACGCCGACAAGCTGCGTGCCGATCTGAGTTGCCAGCCGAATACGCTGCGACTCGCCGCCTGAAAGCGAACGCGCCGAGCGGTCCAGCGAAAGATAGCTGAGTCCGACTTGCAGAAGGAATTCGAGTCGTGGGACAATCTCGCGCAGGATCGGCTCCGCGATCGTCTGTTTGGTGCCTTCGAATTTGAGCGAGCGGAAATACCCAACGGCCTCCACAAGTGATTGCGTGACGACATCCTTTACGTTCTTGCCATGGATGCGGATTGCGAGATGCTCGGACTTGAGCCGTCCGCCATTACACTCCGTGCAGGGACTCGCAGCCATGAACTCCTCGGCCCACGACCGTTGTGCCTCGGAGTTCGACTCGCCGTACCAGTATTTCAGCGTTTCGAGAATCCCGGCCCATTTGGTTTTGTAGAGACTCTTGCGTCCCGTGCCCGAGACCCAGTTGACCGTCATCTTCGTCTTGCCCGAGCCATTCATCAACGTATCGAGCAATTCCGGCGAAAGCTTTTCGATTGCAGTCGAGACTTGCTCGCCGAATGACGCATACACCGATTCGACCTGCGCCCAGAGCCAGTTCGATTTGGGCTTGCCGAACGGGATTATCGCGCCATCATCCGCGGATTTCGTTTTGTCCGGAATAATCAGGTCCAGCACGAAGTCGCGGATCTCGCCCAGACCATGGCAGCGCGGACACGCGCTCACCGCCGAGTTGAACGAGAACGTATTCGGCTGCGGCTCTTCGTACGACCGCCCGCAATTCGGACAGCTATACTTCTCGCTAAAGAGCATATCCTCCGAGGTAGTCTTGTCGCGTTCGATAACTGCCGTCATCACGCCCTTACCCATCTTGAGCGCAGTTGTGGCGGAGTCCGTCAATCGCTGGCGGATGCCATCGGCCAGCACGAGGCGATCAACGACAGCCTCGATCGTGTGCAGCTTGTACCGATCGACTTCGAGGCCATCCGTAATTTCCTGAATCTTCCCATCGACTCGAACGCGCGTATAACCTTGTCGCAGGGTATCGCGGAACAGCTCGCGGTAGTGTCCCTTGCGCCCACGAACGAGCGGCGCAAGGATCGTAATATGCGTACCCGATGGCTGACGCAAGAGAGCGTCGATGATCTGGTCGATGGTCTGTTTCTCGACGGGAAGATTACAATCAACGCAGAACTGCGTACCCGCGCGCGCGAAGAGGAGTCGAATGAAGTCGTAAATTTCGGTCACAGTGCCGACGGTCGAGCGCGGAGTCGAGCCGATGGTCTTTTGTTCGATCGAAATGGCCGGCGAGAGGCCGTCGATGTAATCGACATCGGGGCGGTCCATCATGTCGAGGAACTGCCGCGCGTAAGCCGAGAGCGATTCGACGTAACGGCGCTGGCCTTCGGCGTAGATCGTGTCGAACGCCAGCGAGGACTTGCCCGAACCCGAAATGCCGGTAATCACGACCAACTTCTCGCGCGGAATATCGACATCCACGCCCTTCAAATTATGCACGCGCGCACCCCGTACGACGATCATGTCGCTTGGTGAAATCTCGGTGTTGGGTTGTGCCTGTTTTGCCACTAATTAGAGCTTCGTTTTGCGTGCAACCTACCTACAACACCAAATCACCCGCTCCGTGTGCCGCGCGGTGCACCATTACTTGGTGGGTGTAGGGGCGAGCTCCAGCTCGCCCTTACGCGCGACCTGGAGGTCGCGCGTACACGGTGTTTGGCAGGAACGGGAGGCTTGATGCACCCGTTGCCTCTGCGGGTCACGTTTTCACACCTCCTCATGAGTTCAAAATCTTCGTTCTCGTCCGTGGTTGCGATTGCGGCCACGCTTTCCATTTTGGTTGTTGGAGTAACATCATCGGCGTCGGCTCAGTGGGTTCGAACCCGTGGACCGTATGGTGGGTCGGTTTCATCATTAGTCTCCGACGGGGCGACGGTATACGCCGGCACAGGAGCTGGTGTGTTCAAATCAACCGATTCTGGAGTGAGCTGGTCGGCTACGGCCTGGTTAGGGTTGGGATTGGGCAATACTTGGTCGCTCGCTCTCGACAATCGCACTCTCTATGCGGGAACTCAGGATAGTGGGCTCTATCGCTCAACGAATGCCGGAGTCACGTGGAATTATCTCGGACTATCAGGAGAAACCGTGTTTTCTATCGTTATCTCCACAAATACGGTGACTGCCGCGACAAACCGCGGGATATCCCGCACGACGAATGGTGGCGATCTGTGGCTTCCTTGTAATCGTGGACTGCCGGAAAACCGCAGGGGGCTGACGCTTGTGTCGCGCGATACTACTCTCATTGTCGGGACCGATAGTGGCCTCTTCCGCATGAGTCTGAACGATACAAGTTGGACGTGGATCAACTGCGGTTATTCTACGCTCAATATCCATCAATTTGCAGCGGATAGTTCGGGGGTGTGGTCCGCGACTTCCGGCGGTGTGTATCATTCGACTGATGAAGGCAAATCCTGGGACATTCTATTGTCTGCTTCTCCAAGTCGTCAATTCAGCTCGATCTTCGCCGATCACAATGTGGTCTATGCAGGGTCAACTGTTAACATATTTCGATCAACCGATCATGGTGGAACGTGGACCTTAGTTGATAGCACCGTCGCTCAATACGCGAATGCATTCGTGTCTTGTGGGAATACAGTGATCTGTGGTGGATTGTCGGGGATGTTTCGCACGTCAGACTCCGGGCTGTCATGGCTCGATGCAAATACTGGTATTGTTGCGCAATCCATTTATGCACTCGGTGCGGAGGGTAGTACCATATTTGCGAATGCCGAGAATAGATTCTGGATCTCACCGGATGCTGGTTCGACGTGGTATAGACCAAACACTCCAAATGGGATAAAGACCGTATCGTCGTTCGCCAGCATTGGCGCAATCTTTCTGGCAGGCTCCGACAATGGGATATTGCGATCCACCGATAGAGGGTTTACATGGAACACATCGAACGTAGGCCTAACTGATATAGGTGTCACCGCGTTGTTATCCACAGACTCGATTGTCTTTGCAGCGTGTGGCACGACACTGTTTCGTTCGGCAGACAGCGGAGTAACCTGGAATCAGAAGTCAACTGTGTCAGGCTCTTATCCGATTAATGAGATTGCAACACTAGGTAGGTACGTGCTTGTCAGCAGTGTTACACATCTTTTTCGGTCCAGCGATGATGGGCAGAGTTGGCCTGACACCGAGCGCATTATGTACTCTTCTGGAATCAATCGAATCATTTCAACTGGTGGCAGGCTCTTTGTTGCCGCGGCTGTAGGAATTTACGTTTCAGCAGATAGCGGTACCACCTGGACAAGAACAGACTGGGGGAAGGATGGTGGGGGCTCACCTGGCTGGGAAGTCTTTGACCTAGAGTCGAAGGGGACAAATCTCTTCGCAGCAGCAATCGACATAATGCAGGATTTTGGCTATGATTCGGCAGGCATCTTTCAATCCAGCGATCTCGGTGGATCATGGCATAGAGTCGACGACGGCTTGCCGAAGTTTGCAGTGGTCAGACAGCTAGCAGTCGGCAAGTATGATTTGTTTGCCGGTTCGAGTGGTGTTTGGCGGCGGCCACTTGGGGAGATGATCTCCGGGTTGTCAGTCAAAGGGTTAAGTGCAGTCCCGCTGGGGTTCACATTGCGAGCATCGCCAAATCCATTCTTCAATCGGGTGAGCATTGAGTATGATGCAAATTTGCGAGAGGGTGTCGAACTCAAAGTATTCAATTCGCTTGGGGTCGAAAAGGCAAGGTTATTCTCAGGCACGCTGGAAGCAGGGCCACACAGCTTCACTTGGGACGCTTCGGGTGTTGCGCCTGGGCTGTATGAGTGCATCGTTCACACGCGGGATGGGGTGCGTTCGCTGCCGATTTTGTTGATGCAATAAGCGGTGTGTAGGGGCGAGCTCCAGCTCGCCCTTACGCGCGACCTGGAGGTCGCGCCTACACCATTGGAACAATCTGCCTCGAAATCGGCTTAACTCGGCCACTTGTGAGGCAAGACCTTCTCACCACGGAGCATCTGCCGGCCGAGACCACCCAAACCCTACTCGACCGAAGCGATTACTATTTAGAGCTTCTAAAACGCCCCGGTCGATGGACCACCCCATCGTGGGCGATGGCCAAGCCCCCTCCTATCTCGCTCCGCTCGCAGGAGGGGGAGCCAATACTTAAAGGCTACACGATTGCGAACCTGTTTTTCGAGGCTTCCACGCGCACCCGGACATCATTCGAGCTTGCCGAGCGGCGGTTAGGCGCGGATGTCGTGACGCTTACACCAGCCGTCAGCAGCCTTTCGAAAGGGGAGTCGGTGCTGGATACCGTTCGGGTGCTCGAAGCGATGCGGTTGGATGCGATCGTCGTGCGCCATGCTTCTGCCGGCATTCCGCAGTTTCTTGCCGATCATCTTCCCGAGCACGTTCACGTTATCAATGCCGGTGATGGCGCGCATGAGCATCCGACACAAGCATTGCTCGATGCCGCCGAAATGCGTACAGCGTTGGGCGCTTTGCGCGGCAAGCACGTCGCGATCGTCGGCGATATTCTCCACTCGCGCGTGGCGCGATCGAATGTCTGGCTGTTGAAGTCGCTGGGCGCCCGAGTGACGTTCGTTGCGCCGGAGACGCTGATGCCGCGCGATGCCGCTGAAGTGTTTGGAATCAAGACCACCACGAATCTGGACGAAGTGCTTCCAACGGCGGACGCGATCATGATGCTTCGAATTCAACTCGAGCGTCAGGCGCGCGGATTCTTCCCGAGTCTTGAAGAGTACCGCGCGCAATACGGCATGACGCCCGAGCGGATGTCACGCTCGAAAGCGCTCATCCTGCATCCGGGACCGATCAACCACGGCATCGAACTCGATAGCGAGACTGCGTACGGTGAGCGTTCGCTGGTGCTGCGTCAAGTCAAGCGGGGCGTGGCCGTGCGCATGGCCGTTCTCGAGTTGCTGTTTTCAATTACGAGTTAGGAATTAGGAATTACGAATGAGCGCCTCATTAATCGTCATTGCGAGAAGCGACGAAGGAGCGACGAAGCAATCCCTTCTAGGATTGGCTCGGACTTCGTGCATGGGATTGCTACGTCGGGCGTGAGATCATCGATGATCTCACTAGCCCTCCTCGCAATGACACTCGATCAGAGAATCAATACAGTATGAACCTTCTTCTCAAAAACGCGCGCCTCATCGACCCCTCGCAGAATCGCGACGAGACTGGACTCGACATTGAAATTCGGGACGGCAAGATTGCACGTATTGGCAAAGGTCTTAAGTCGGATTTCGATGCACGCGATCTCAAGGGTGCGGTCGTTGCGCCGGGGTTTTGCGACATGCACGTCCATCTGCGCGAGCCAGGTCAGGAGCACAAGGAGACGATCCAGTCGGGCCTGAATGCGGCGATGTCGGGTGGCTTCACGGCCATCTGCTGCATGCCGAACACCGAGCCGCCGGTCTCAGACCCGTTTGTCGTCAGCTTCATCAAAGAGAAGGCTCGCGGTCACTTAGTCGATCTCGCGATTTGCGGTACTATGACGAAGGCCCGAAAAGGGGAGGAACTTGCCCCGATTGCATCGCTCGCCGAAGCCGGTGTGCGAATGATCTCGGACGATGGCTCAGCCGTCAGTAACGCGATGGTCATGCGGCGCGTCTTCGAGTATGCGAAAATGTTCGACTTGCTCGTGACGCAACACTGCGAAGAGCACACGCTGACAGCCTCGGCGCCGATCAACGAGGGAAAGATTTCGACGAAGCTTGGACTGACCGGATGGCCATCCGTGGCGGAGGAGATTATTATCGCGCGGGATATTCTTTTGGCCGAGTATGTCGGCGGCGTCCGATATCATGCGGCACACGTTAGCACTGCCGGTTCAGTCCGGCTGATCCGCGAGGCCAAAGCGCGCGGCGCCAAAGTGTCCTGCGAAGTGACGCCTCATCATTTCACGCTAACGGATGAATCAATAGAGACCTATGGGACGCAGGCGAAGATGAACCCGCCGTTGCGCACGCAGGAGGACATCAATGCAATCATTGCCGGCCTTCGCGATGGCACAATCGACGCAATCTCGACCGACCACGCTCCGCACGCCGCGCACGACAAAGAGACCGATATTGTAAGTGCGGCCTTCGGAATTATTGGGCTCGAAACAGCAATTCCGATTGGCCTCACACAGCTTGTTGCGACGGGACACCTTACGCTTTCCGAGTACATTGTGCGATGCTCGACGAATCCGCGGGGGTTACTTGGGTTGCCAGCTATTCGGATTCTGGAAGGTGAGCCCGCTTCCATGACGATTTTCGCTCCGGACGATCGGTGGCGCTTCGCGGAGAGTGATATCCGGTCAAAATCCCATAACACGCCTTTTGTCGGTTCGGAATTTACGGGAAGAGTAATTGGGACGCTGAATAATGGGCAAGCTTTCTGGAGCAGAAACTAGGGGTTTTCTCATTAATATTGCGTAATTTATTCTTCCACTGGGTAACAAATCTATCCGGCATCTGTTTATAAAATGTGCCATTAAGTTGCCTGGCATGAAGTTTTGGGACTGGCCTGGAAATTGTCATCCTTTTTCGTGAAGTCTTAGATTGTGAACAGTGAAAGGATTCTTGACCGTCATAATCAGCTAAATTGATAGAAATCCAAAACCATAGCTGTAACAAACCCATAACCGATTTCGTAGAAGATTTGAAAGCAGTAGAGCAGTGAGATCAACGATGATCTCCTCATAGCTCAATAGGTTTAGCCGGGATCTAGGGACAACCCCGGCTATTTGAAGACACAACACAACTCAATCAGGCCTCGGGTAACTCTCACCACCCGAGGTTTTTTTTTGTGGTTGTCGTATTTTTGTGGCGACGGCTTCGGCGCGAGCGTTGTTAGGGCGCCGACCTCCATTCGCGGCACGTTGCTGCGCTACCACATAAAATGAAATACGCAAACTCGATCCTCGATTTCGTCGGTAACACACCGTTGCTCAAACTGCAGCGCGTCGTTTCGAAAGACCTCAAAAGCACGGTACTCGTCAAGCTCGAAGAACTCAATCCGGGTGGTTCCGTCAAGGACCGGATCGGTATTCGCATGATCGAGGATGCCGAAAAGTCGGGGCGCCTGAAACCGGGGGGTACGCTCGTCGAGCCGACCAGCGGGAACACCGGTATCGGGATGGTCCTCGCCGCCACTCAGAAAGGCTACAAGTGTGTGTTCGTCATGACGGACAAAGCTTCGATGGAGCGGGTCCGTTACCTGCGTGCAATGGGTGCGGAGATCGTGATCGTTTCGAGCGCCGCAAAGGCAAGTTCACCGGAGTACTATTACAACACAGCGGTTCGGCTGTCGCAGGAAATTCCGGGCGCGATCATGTTGAACCAGTACGATAATCCGAAGAACCCGGAAGCGCATTACGTCTCGACCGGTCCCGAAATTTGGAACGACACTGATGGCGAGGTCACCCACTTCATCGCCGGCATGGGCACGGGCGGGACGATCAGCGGCACCGGCCGATTCTTGAAAGAGAAGAACAAGAATATCCAGGTCGTCGCCGCCGATCCGGTTGGCTCGGCGATCAAGACTTTCAAGGACACCAACCGTCTTGTCGAGGCGCTACCGTATTTAGTCGAGGGTGTCGGGCAGGAGCGTATCCCGGCAAATCTGCAACTTAAGTACATCGACGACATCATCAATGTGCAGGATAAAGATAGTTTCATGATGGCGCGTCGCCTCGCAAGAGAAGAGGGGATTCTCTGCGGCGGATCGTCGGGCATGAACGTGTGGGCTGCACTCCGCGTGGCCGAACGTGCCCCGGCGGGAAGCGTGATCGTCACGATCATTTGCGACACCGGTGAGCGCTATCTCACAAAACACCACTCCGACGAGTGGCTGCGCGATAAGCGATTGCTCGAAGCCGACCGCCTTTCGATCGGTGTGCTGGCGGGGATGAAAAAGTCCCGCGTCGAGAAGCTGGTCAGCGTTTCGCCGCATGATTCGGTCCGCGAGGCAATCGGTCGCATGGATACCTCCGGTATCTCGCAGCTTCCGGTAATCGATTCCGAAGGCAAGTCCATCGGTTCGGTCCGCGAATCCCGGCTTATGGCGCGTGCGCTCGAAGACCGCGCGATACTCGAACAGCCGATCATCGATGTAATGGAAGCGTCATTTCCGGTTGTGGACGAGATGGTCGATACCAAGAGTTGCGTCGCACTGCTGAAGGATTCGCCCGCGCTGCTGATCGAGGAGTTCGGCCGCGTCACCGGCATTGTCACACG
Source organism: Bacteroidota bacterium (assembly GCA_030706745.1). NCBI lineage: Bacteria > Pseudomonadati > Bacteroidota > Bacteroidota bacterium. The sequence goes on along the minus strand of JAUZNX010000018.1, from coordinate 4,025 downwards.
GCACGATGTGCTGGAGTATTTGTAGAATCCAGGTACCAGTGGCGGGGAATTCACTCAGGCCACCGAACCACTAGTGAGGATCGGTGTTGGGTTTGCACAACTCAAACCCAATGAAGCAGTGTATTGTCGTAGAACTTACCGCCTCTGAGTGTCTGGATCGGACACCCGATGAGATTATCGATGCCGTCAAGCAACAGTCGATCGATCTTGGCCCCAAGCGGGCATTTGTGACTTTTCACTCTCTGGAATTCGTCAGAGATTTGCTGTTGATTGCCGAAAAACCCACAATATAGCGTTCGACTCGAGGGCGGTTCGCGAGGCTGCCCATTGTGGTACTCGCATCTGGCACGAAGCGCGGGAGTATTTTGTAAGAAGACAGATTGTTTTCTACATTACCTCGATTTTATGCGAGCACTCCGCTACGTCTTTCTTTTCGTTGTCCCATCAACCATTCTGGCAGTATCCTGCCGGACGGCTTCCATGCCGGAATCCGAGTTGAACCTCGGATTCGAGCAGCGCGAGTCTGACAATACGCCCTCGCATTGGTATGTCGGTGGGGATGGCTACGTGGCCACGCTGGATAGCTCGATCGTGCATGGTGGCCGCTACAGTCTGCACTTAAAGTACGATCACGAAGGAGCCGATCCGCACAGCAGCTTTGGCGTTGGGACCTCCACATTTCCCATCGCGGCGGCCAGGGGGAAGACCATCCGGCTCAGCGGATGGATCCGCACGAAAGAAGTAACCAAATCCGCCGGCCTCTGGCTTCGGGTCGATGGTCCAGGTGGCGTGCTTGCTTTCAATAATATGTATGACAGTGCCGTCAACGATACGCGCGATTGGAAGCGATACTCTTTCGAATTGCCGGTCGATACCAGCGCGATCAATATCAATTTCGGTGTGCTGTTGAATGGACATGGCGATGCATGGTATGACGATCTGGAGATTCAGCTCGATAGCAAGCCGTATGTTGAACCCATTCCCTTCGAAGCAACATCGGCGCAACTGGACTGGCTCAAGCAGCATGCGAGCCCGATCAAGACGGTCGATGCCGGACATGGCTTCGACGATCTCGCGGTGCTTCATAATTTTATCGGCTCGGCGAAGATCGTCGGAGTGGGCGAGGCCACACACGGGACATCCGAGTTTTTTCGAATGAAGCACCGGGTGCTCGAATACCTCGTCGAAAAAGAGGGCTTCAATATTTTCGCCATCGAAGCAAACATGCCCGAGTGCGAGCGGATTAACGAGTATGTGCTGACGGGTCAGGGCGATCCCAAGAAACTGCTCGCCGGGATTTACTTCTGGACCTGGGACACGCAGGAAGTGCTCGACATGATCGAGTGGATGCACGCGTACAACGCGTCTGGAAAGGGAAGACTTCAGTTTGCCGGATTCGACATGCAGACTGCCCGCGTGGCGGCGGATGAAGTTGAGAGTTACGTGAAACGAGCGGACCCGAAGTTTAGCGATTCGGTCACCAGAGCCTACTCCATCGTTCGCGATGTCGAAGATGTGATGTGGTCGAGCGATAAAGCCAAGGCGGCCGTGAAGGATTGGGCCGCTCTGGCAGGCGCCACTGAAGTAATTAATCATCTCGAAGCGAATCAGGCGCGATATGTGCGATCGTTGCCGAGCGGCATGGTCGACCGGATGATTCAGAATGCGCGCATCGTCGAGCAGGCCGTCGCAGAGAAGACAGCGATGACCGGTGGGCTGCGCGATTCTTGTATGGCACTGAATATTGCCTGGATCGAGACTCACAATCCAGGTGCGCGGATTATGGTGTGGGCGCACAATGGTCACATTTCAAAGTCCCGAGGTCACATGGGTAGTTGGCTAAGCAAGCGGTATGGTACACAGTACGTCAATATCGGATTTGCGTTCAACGATGGTACCTATACGGCCATAACGCAATCACATGGTGGACCGATGGCCATCACCGCTTCGCCGGCGAAATTAGGATCGCTCGAGTATACTCTCCATGCCACGCAGTTACCAATGTTCTTTTTGAACCTGCGTGATGCCAAGCCAAGCGACCCGAACGCCGCGTGGCTTACTAAGCCACTACCTGTGCGCAGCATCGGTGCCGTCGAAGACAATATGTATTGGACGCAGACCCTCCCGGAGGAATACGACGGTTTGATTTACATCGATCACTCAACGGCATCACACCTATTGCCGAAGTTTTAGGCACTCGCAATTGCCCTTGCCAACCGGCACTATCCGCTACGGCTCGCACTTTGAATGGTATCATGGTCACGAAGCGACTCATCGCACTCTCCGTCTTCGTTGCGTTTGCGTTAACAAGCGCCAGTTCTCTGCACGCGCAGTGGGTGCTTGCCGTGAGAGCACTCACCTCGGTGGGCCAGGACCTCTATGCGGGTATTGCTGCTTATCCCCAGTCTTCAGGTGAGCCGTCATACGATGGTATCCTGCGTTCAACTGATCAGGGAGCAAGTTGGCATGATATCGGGCTTGCGCGTGAAACAGTCTTCGCGATTGTAGCCACGCGTGGTACATTAGTTGTGTCCGCTACCAGTGGCGTCTATTACACGAGGGACTTTGGCAAGACTTGGATCCCAGACACAAGTTTAGGTAGCCCGACAATTTCATTTTGTCTCAAAGATTCGAGCCTATATGCCGGGACGTCAGCCGGGATTTACCGTTCGACGGGCCAAGGGACTCATTGGTCGCATGTTGGCCTCTCAGACATGATTGTGGCAATCGCCGCCAGTGACACCGAAATTTTCGCCGGAGGCGGCCTCCATTACGGCCAAAGCGTGTATAGATCAACGGATAATGGTCTAACGTGGTCGATCGTCGGCCCAAAATATTCTAAAACATTAGCCTTGGCCAAGATAGGCTCGAAGTTAGTCCTTAGTACATATAGAGATGTGCCCGCCGATGTGATTTTTACTTCATCCGATAACGGAGAGACCTGGGATTCTACGCTTGCCGAGGATTGTATGGCCTTCGCACAATCCGGATCTTATCTTTTCGCTGGTACCTCTGGTCATAGTATATTCATTTCCACTGATACGGGACAAACCTGGACCAACGCTGCGATTCTTGATGCAGGTGTAACCGCATTGGCCGTATCGGATAATTACCTCGTGGCCGGAACGTCGAGTGGTGAGCTCTCCCGATTTGCTATCTCTGATCTGATTCGCGCGAGAGGAGTATCTGAGACTCCTGCGCAGCAGAATAAGTTTAGCGTTTACCCCAATCCCTTCTCCCAAACCACCACGATCTCCTTCACGCCGGAGTCGAGCGGCTATACCGAGATCTCGGTCGTGAACCTGCTGGGCGTGGAGGTTGCGCGGATATTCTCAGGCGAGGTGGCGGCGGGGGAGCATACCTTCATATGGGACGCGGCCAAGATGGCCGCGCCACGCGGGCTGTACGAATGTCTTGTGCGGATGAACGGGCGGGTTGAGAAGCTACCAATCATGCTCACTCGCTGATTGAGAATTGGGCGGCTGCTTCGCCATGGGTACTATTCAGTGCCGGAGGCACGGAGTACGCGCAGCCCAGGGTGGAGCGGAGCGGAACCCTGGGTCACGGAATCGCAACAATAGTTATTAGCCCTGAAAGGGCGATGTACATCGCCCCTTCGGGGCTTTTGATTTTTGATTGGATCCCAATCCCAGCATTCCGCTTTGGCGCACCATAGGCGCGCCTCGCTTCATGCTGGGCTGCGAGTACTCCGTCCCTTCGGGACTCGATTTCAAAACGACCGTTCGTTTTTGTCGTATATTGGCACCGGCTATTATGGGCACCTCTTTCGGGGAAAATATGAAATATGAAGTATGAAATATGAAACGGGTGCCTCCAATTAGAAGGGATGTACTACTATGGCACTAATGATTCCGGGCGTGCGGCGAATCCATCGGGAGCTATCGATCGAGCGGTTGTTTGGGCTGGCCGATCCGCCGCCTGTCCGGTCGCTCTATCACTATGAAGGACTGAAAGGCAAGATCGACGTGCCGAGCGAGTCGATTACGATGATCCTCTCACGGGAC